>JAJPJZ010000181.1 GCA_021323935.1 Terriglobia bacterium
ATGCAATAATGAAATTTCGGCTGAACCGCTGCGAGTTTCAGAAGCTGAACGGCTCTTGAATTCGTGCAGCCTGCGCCGCTATCGAGCGCCTATGCCCTGCGCCATCTGCCATTTTCGCAAAGAGCAGCGATTCTGCCCCGCCCTGCACGACCGCATCTGCGCGGTGTGCTGCGGCACGGAACGCGAAGTCTCGCTCGATTGCCCCTCCGATTGCCCTTACCTGCGGCAGGCGCGCAAGCATGAGAAGCCGCGCCCGCTCGAAGGCCTGGACCGCTCCGCGCTGTTCCCTCAGGTTGAGGTTCGCGAGCAGTTGCTGTATGAGCGCGAGCCTTTGCTGGTGGGCTTGAGCTTCGTTCTGACCAGGGCCGCGCGGGTTGATCCGGCCTTGCGCGATAGCGACGTCACGGCTGCGCTGGCTGACCTGGCGACCGTTTACGAGCGCCTTGCCGCTTCTGGGCTGCATTACGAAGCGGCCGTCACGAACCCCATTCACCAGGCGCTGGAGGCCGAGTTGCGCAAGATCGTCTCAGAATATCGCGAACTCGAAGCCAAGCATTTGGGTTACTCCAGTTTGCGCGATGGCGAGATCCTGCAACTGCTGGTGTTCATGCTGCGCACGGCATACGCGCACACTTCAGGCCGGCCGCGCTCGCGCGCCTTCCTCGATTTCCTGGCGGAAAAATTTCCTGAGCAACAGATCACGAGCGAGCCGCAACCGGCCGGCAGCCGCATCATCATTCCCTGAAGCCGCAGTTGAAGCCGCGCATTGACTGCAATTGCAGAGTGCAGGTTCAGCCACGGTCAGGCGCGTCTTTCGCGCCGCGATCATCCACGCTACTTCTTCTTTTCCGGCAGCATCGCAGGCGCATTCTTCGGCGTGAACAGCGCATCGGAGAGACCTTTATTGTAGGCAATCCTGGTGATGAAGCGTTGCACCACGATGTCGCCGTTGTGCTTGCGCTGATAATCGTAGGGCGTGGCGATGCCCTGCACGGTGCGGTAATTGCCCCAGGTTTCTTCTTCCGTGTCTTTATCGTGAAACTGCTCGTTGCGATGCGTAAAGGTTTTCTTGATGGGCAGGTGATTGGTGATATCAATAAATAAATCGACCGATTCGTGGCCGTTATAAATGGTGACGTGGTCAGCCGGTTTTTGTTCGGCGACGGCACTGCCCGCGTAGAAATACGCCACGTCCGGGCTCTTGAGCCACACCCGCACTACCTGCGGCAGCGAGTGCTCACGCTGCAGCTTGTAATCTTCAAGCGCGGCCGGCGGAATGGCCGCCGTGCCCTTGAATGTGATCTCCCAGGCTGAATCGCCGTGGAAGATTTGGATCACGTCGCGCTGCTTGGTGAGCTCAACGCGCTCTTTATCGGGCGCCTTCCAGAAGCGCCACACCGGAAAGCCCAGTCCCGATTCGCCATGAGAGAACGCGTAAGAGCGGCCTTCGGTCTCGTAGTCCTGCATGTTCAGGTAGGCGGCGCCGCCGAGAGCCGCAATCATCTGATCGACGATGGCGTGCGCCTTTCGTGCGTTCTCGTCCTCCTGGCGTGACTGCGGGCCGCCCGCGGCCGCCGGCGCTACCGGCGGAGACGAGGTTTGCGCCGCCGCCGCGCACGCCAATGCCGCAGCCATCGCGGCAGCCAACCATGAATGAATCGGCCGGCGTTTGCCTGGCGCCGCGCTGGACGAGGTTACGCCTTGTGAATAGGGAACGCGCGACACCACCACGTCCAAATAGCGAGATGGACGAAGGCGGCGCAACCGACAAACCGCGCGCGCCGCCGCGACCGAAAAGCGGAAGTTATGCACAGTGCAATTGTAAGTGGCCTTGCGATTGAGCAACCATCAACCGAGGTCAGCCTGCGTTAGCGCGGCGGCTTCTTCTTTCCGCCTCCCAGGATGCCCTGCAGCATGCCACCAACCCCCGGCTGTTGTGATTGCGTGCCTGACTTCTGGCCCTGGGCTTGCGAATTCTGCTGCTGCCCGCCGCCCAGCGCGCCCAGCACTCCTCCCAGCGCGCCGCCCGCGCCCCCTGATTTCCCGCCGGTTGCGCCGCCAATCAACTGCGAAAGCGCGCCCGGATTATCGAGTGACGGCGTAAGGTTCTTCAGCCGCATCTGCGCCATCTGCTGCATGTCAGGCGCGAACTGCGGGTTCTGGAACGTGCCGGTGACCAGCAGCGGCACCACCAGTTCGCCTTTGGGATTGGCCAGGACGGTCTGCATCAGCCCGCCAATACCCGAGCCTCCCGTCTTGGCAACCGAAGGCGGCAGCACCGCGGTGACGCGCAGGTTCAGCACTTGGCGAATCAGGTCGATGGTGCCCACGCCGGCGGCGCTTGGGCCTTCGGCCAGCACGGCTTTCAAGTTGTTGGTGGTGGCAATGCCGTTCACCAGGTTGAAGTCGCCCGTCACCTTCAGCAATTGCGTGAGCTTCTGCGGGTTGGTGTTGCCGAGCAGGAACTTGCCCACGCTGGCAGCCTCGCTCAGGAAATTCAAGTTGCCGATCTGCCCGTTATCCAGATTCAGGCTCAAGTTGCCGTTAAGCATGCGCGCCATGTCGTTGTTGGTGGCGGCGCGGGCCGCGGGCTCGCCACTATGCGGCGCGAGCTTGATGGCCAGTTGCTTGACCGAGACCGGATGCGGAATGCCGTTGATGGCCGCGTTATCAGCCGTGATCTGGCCGGCGAGTTCAGGCGCGGTTGCCGCGCCGGTCGCCGTGACATCTACATTCACGTTGCCCTGCATGTTTGCCCCGGCGGGCAGCGGCGCGCCCGCGGCTGCGGCGAGGTGGCCGATATCGTTCAGCGGCGCGTGGTTGGCTTTTACGTTCAGGTTCAACACCGCCGGAGTCTTCTTCGTATCCACGGTGCCGTCAATGGTGATGGGCGTGGCGCCCACCTTGATGGTGGTGTTGCTGACGTGCAGCACGTCAGAGTTCATGTTGCCCGCAACTTTGTAATCCGTGGCGATAGGTTCGCCGATGGAAGCGCCGCTCACTTTCACATCGTTGGCCGTGAGGTTGCCGTTGGAATCGAAGTTGCCGTCCTTCTGCGTTACGTGCAGGCTGCCGTCGAGCATGGCGTCCGTGCCGGCCATGGCGTCAGAGCTCATAAACTTGCGGAAGCCCGCCATCGAAACCTGCTTCAGCGTGAGCGTGGCATCCACGGGAGTTTGCGCTGCGTCCTGCGCGATGGGGCCGGCGGTGCCATCCAGGTTCATCAGCTCGGCGCCGTTGCCGGGCAGGTGTGCCGCAACGTGCAGCGGAAACTGCTTATCAGGCGCGAAGTTCTTCAATTGCACGTCAATGTGGTCATACACCGCCGGCGGCCGCCGGTCTTTCAGGTCCTGCAGCGTCACCTGGCCATCGGTGATGACCAGCGAATCCAGCTCCAGGGCCGGTTGAGCGCCGCCATTGCCTTCATGACCGCCCGCCGGTGTTGCCGGCGCGGTCTTGCCCAGGGTTGAAAAATTCCACACGCCCTCGGCGTTCTTGACCAGCTCCACCTGCGGGCGGCGCAGCTCGACGGATGTAATCTCTACGTCCTTGTGGAGCAGCGGCCCCAGCTTCGGGCTTACACTAATCTCGCCCGACTGCGCGAACGGGTGCCCGGTCGGAAAACGCGGGTCCTCCGCGATCGTGATGCTGTCGGCCTTGAAGTTAAATGGAATCAGGCGAAGGTGCAGGTTGCCGAGCTTGACCTCGCGTCCCAGCTTCGACGTGAGGACGGCCTCAATTTTTCCGCGATAGGCGTTCGCGTCGATAAAGAACGGAATGATGACGGCCAGCAAAATTACGACCACGATTACAACCGCAATACCAATTACCAGCTTGCGCATAAATGCCTGCTTTCTGCGAAGGGAAGCATACGCTCCTCACGACAGCCGGGAAGGAGCTGCTGAAGCGGCGCTGCTTACTTAGATGGCGTGAAGTGGCGTTGAATCTGCTTCGCCCCGCAGCTATTCTGCGGTCATGGGACGCGCCGGAGCCATTCTGCTCGTGGCCGGCTTTGCTGCCGGCGCGCTGCTTGCAACCCGAACCCTGGCCATCGCGAGCCCCGCGCTGCGGGAAACCGCGGTTCTCCTGGTGCTGGCATCCTGCCTGGTAGGCGCCGGAATGCTGACGGCCAGCTTCGCCCGCGCCAGCCTGCGCTACTACAAAGCCCGCGCTGAACGCCGGCAGCCGTGATTGCATTTCGCCGGATATGGCAAGGGCCCGCCGCCCCGGCCCCCCCGCGCCGCGTTCGGGGGGTGAACGCCGCAATTCTACGATTCAGGCCGGCAACGATTGCCGAGCGCGCCCGCAACCATTTAAACTAGTCATTACCGTTCTCCCTTCGAAAGTCATCGCGTGCGAGCACAGACCCGTCACCAACTAAAACAGGATCGTTTTGCGGAAGCCGTTTATCAGCAGGTTTCCTGGGCGCAGGAGCACCGCAAGAACGTCATCATCGCGGCGGTCGCGGCTGCCGTTGTTCTGGCGGCGGCAATCGGCTTGTGGTGGGGGAACAGCCTGCGCAATCTGACTGCCGGCACGCAGCTCGGCGAGGCCCAGCGCATCCTTGAGAGTCCGCTCACCCAGCCGGGAACGCCGCCCGTGCCCGGCGAGCAAAGCTTCAGCACCGCAGCCGACCGCGCCAAGGCCGCGCTGCCCAAGTTCCTCGATATTGCCGGCCACTACGGCCTCACTGCCAGCGGCCACATTGCCCGCTATTACGCAGGCATTTGCTACCGCGACATGGGCGACACCGCCAACGCTGAAAAGGAATTGAAAAAGACGGCCGGTGACCACGACAAGGACCTGGCTTCGTTTTCTCACTATGCCCTGGCCCAACTCTACGAAGCCCAGGGGCGCGAGCAGGACGCCATCGCGCAATACCAGGAGTTGATTAACAAGCCTTCCGACGCGGTTTCAAAGACCACGGGCGAGCTCTACCTCGCCCAGCTCTATGAGAGCAAGCAGCAGAACGCGCAAGCCAAGACGCTCTACCAGCAGATCGCCAAAGACGATCCGAAGAGCGAAGCTGCCCAGTTCGCGCAAGGCCGCCTCAGCGTGCTGAAGTAGCGCCTTCCCCGCAACCTCCCAGCAAACTTTTAATTGAGCTTTTCTTGATCGCCAGTTACGGCGGCGGCCTGCCCTTATTTTGGTGCAGGTCAGCGGCCGGGGAGCTGCCGGCCTTTGCGAACAGGCCTATTTCCCTGAAGTTGCCGCCATTTTCTTGACCATGGCCAGCACCAGCTTGCGATCGCTTTCGTTCAGGTTCGGCGAATAGCGGCGAATCTGGGTAAGGAAACGGACTTCGTCTTCTGAAAGCTGCGGCACCGGCTTGTTGCCGTTCTCGGCGGCGCTTTCGGCAAAAAACCCGCCCAGCGGCACATCCATGGCGCCAGCAATCTTTGCCAGGGTATCGAGCGAGGGAATGGTGTGGCCGTTTTCAACGCGCGAAAGGTAGCAGCGCAGCAGGCCAGTGCGCTTTTCGATATCGCCCTGCGACATTCCTTTTTGCAGGCGGAAGGTTCGGATGGTCTCGCCGATGTTCATGGATGTTGATCTTTCCGTTAATAACGGTGCTTGGGGGGTGCAGGCATACTAACCAGAGAAGAAGAACCTTGCAAGCACAATTTTGCCTAATTCAGGGGTAAGGGCAGGCCTTAGCCGGTCGCTCCAGCGCAGGCACAATCAGGCCGCTGCAGCGCCCGCCCGCCGCTTGCGAAACACCACCCGAACACCCTCGCGCCAGCGTTCGTCGAGCCCGGCTACGGTGCAATCAATATCGGGGGAGATGTAGCGCAAAATTGCGTCGGTTGAGGGGTGCACCCGCAGCGCCGGGCCGGCCAGCAGCAGCACCGGCGGGTCAGGCGAGAGCGCAACGCCCGGAAAATAGCCAAAGCGCTGGAACTCGCCGCGCTGGTGGTGCCACTGCACCCGCGCCCAGTAATCAAGGCCCTGCAGGGGCAGGTGCAGGTCTTCATCGGCCTTCAGCTCGATGACAGCCAGCCGGCCTTCGCGGGTGAGCGTCAGGACGTCAATCATGGCGCGGTCGCTGGCTGAAAATGCCGGCACTTGTGAATAGACCGGCCCTGCCTCTGAAAAACGCGAATCCAGCACGCTCACGTCGCGCAGCACCAGCGATTCCAGCCAGCGTTCGGGATGCATGCGGTAAAACGGAGCGCAGTGGTCACCCTCGGGCTGCCGCTCGGCGCAGATGCGCTGCAGCATCTGGCGAAACAGCGGCTCGCTGCCGGCATCAAGCAGGTGCGCGGCGGCGCCCGCCCCGAAGACAATTTCTTCTGAGGCCGTGAACGACCGCGGATCGGCGCCCCAGCGCGCCCGCGCGAACTCCAGGCCATGCACGCGAAATGAAATCTCGGCCGCCGAGAGCGGCGCCACATCGATCGATGGGGCGAGCGTGGCGGCGCCTTCGGCGGCTGCGTCCATGACGCGCGCAATCGAAGCGGCGAACCGCTCGCGCACGGCCTGCTGGTTCACACAGTGCACCAGCCGGGTTGAGATGTTGCCGCGGTCGTGGCAGTCAACCGGCGTTACGCTGCGCTCGCGCTCATCGAGCTCGTAGAGCTCGAAGCGCGCCGCGGCGTGGTTCAGGTGCGCCATGCGTTCGCGCACGATGTCAGAGCAGCCGCGCGGCACGTACAGCTTGAGCCCTTCGACGTGCGCCTTCTCGGCCAGATGCTGGCGGCAGTGGTCAAGCCAAAGCAGCGCGAAGGTCAAAGAACCATCCACCGCCGCCTGCGGCTCGTTGGCGTTGACGCCGAGCACAGCGAAGGCGCTGCGCCCCGCCCGCAGCAGCCCGCGCGCATACACCGGGCTGAAACTGCGCTCCAGGTCCGCCGTCGAGCGCAAAGGGTCGGCCGTCAGGCGCGGGAACTCGCGTTCCAGCACGCGCTGCAGCAGTTGCTCATATTGCGCGCGCGCGGCGCGGCGAGTCCCGGGCGACTGCGCATCCTTCGCCCTGACGATCTCGATACTCGAGGGCGATGCCTGGCCGAACAGCCTGACCGTGAGCTTCAGCGCGCCGTTTCGGCTGCTGCAATCGAGCACGCGCCTGACCACGTTGCGCTCCGCCGACCACAAGTGCAGCAGGCACTTGCCGTGTTCACCCGCGATTGAATAGCTCGCCTGCCGCAGGTCGAAGAGCACGCGGCCATCCTCAAGCACCTGGGCATCGCGCGAGCCGGCGAGGAAATGTTCAAACTCGCAGGCCAGCACCTGCGGATCGAGCGCTTTCGGAGCGGGTTTGCCCGGCGGCATAGGAACGACAGTTTAAGGCAAAAGAAAACCAGCAAAGCGCAAAAATCGCCGCATAAAGCCGCTGATTCCGCATGGTTCGGGGCTGGCGCGCCTTGCCCGGGGGGCGGTTACTTTCGCGTCCGGCGGCGGCCCACTCACATCCAATAAAAAAGGGTATTCTGGAGCCATCATGCAACTTGATGTTTCGCTGCGGCTTAAGCTGTTTGAGCGGTTTGGCGTGACGGAGGCCGACCTGCAACGCTACCTGGGCGAGGCACTCTCGGCCGGCGGCGACTATGCCGACGTCTATTTTGAGCACCTCACCACCACCGGCATCACGGTGGATGAAAGCATGATTAAGTCGGCGACGCAGGGCATCTCGGCCGGATGCGGCGTGCGCGTCATTGCAGGCGAACGCACCGGTTACGCCTACACCGACGATCTGGCGCCTGAAAAAGTGCTGAATGCCGCCCGCACGGCCGCCCTGATTGCCTCAGGTCCGGCGCGGACGCCGGTGGTCAGCCTCACGGAAAGCCAGCGAGCTTCGCTTTATCCGGTGGCGGTTTCGCCTGACGATGCTTCGATTAGCGACAAGGTTGAGCTGGTTCGCCGCGCCGACACTGCGGCACGGGCCGACGACCCGCGCATCGTGCAGGTGCGCGCCGGCTACGCCGATGAGATTCGCCGCATTCTGGTCATCGGGTCTGACGGAACCGCTGCCGAAGACGTGCAGCCGCTGGCGCGCATGAGCGTGTTCTGCATTGCGCGCTCGGGCACGAATTCATCGCGCGGGTCAGCCGGCGGCGGCGGCCGGGTTGGCCTTGACTACTTCCAGCAGGTCAAGACGCCGGAGTTCTTCGCGAAAGAAGCGGCACGGCAAGCCATCATCCAGCTCGACGCCCGGCCCGCGCCGGCAGGCGAGATGGAAGTTGTTCTCGGCCCCGGCTGGCCCGGCATCCTGCTGCACGAAGCCGTGGGGCACGGGCTTGAGGCTGATTTCAACCGCAAGCAGATTTCCGCGTATTCAGGGCTGCTGGGTCGGCGCGTGGCCAGCGAAAAATGCACCGTCATCGATAACGGCACCCTGCCTTCGCGGCGCGGTTCGCTGAACGTGGATGACGAGGGCTCACCCACCCAGAGCACCGTGCTGATTGAAAACGGCATCCTGAAGGGCTACTTGAGCGACAAGCTTTCCTCGCGCCTCATGGGCATTCCAGATACGGGCAACGGGCGGCGCGAATCCTACGAGCACATCCCCATGCCCCGCATGACCAACACTTACATGCTGGCGGGCGAGGAAGACCCGCAAGACATTATCCGGTCCGTAAAAAATGGGGTCTATGCTGCCAACTTTGGCGGCGGCCAGGTGGACATCACCAAT
>JAJPJZ010000042.1 GCA_021323935.1 Terriglobia bacterium
ATTTTTTCGGCGGCCTCCTTGGTGATATCGGCGACCTTGGCGCGAGATTCAACGTCGCGCGCGTCAAAGTAGCGGCCGGCCACGACATCGAGGTTGCGGATCAACTGGTACTGCTCGTTGACGCCGAGCACGGTGATATCGCGCTCGCGGCCCTGGCCAATCGGAATGCGCTCCTGCAGTTCGGCCATGGGCGAGGCGAAGCGCAGGCCGGGGACCTGGCCCATGACGGCGCGCATATCGTCGATGGTCAAGAAATCGCCCTGGCTGGCGGTTTGCGCGCCCGAGCTGCCGGCTTCATATTCAGCTTCAATCATGTTGGTGCCGAAGCCCTGAATGAGGTTCAGGACATACGTCTTGCCGGTCATGCCGATGGTGACGACCAGGATGACGGACGCGGTGCCCACCACCATGCCAAAGGCGGTGAGCACGAACCTGACCTTGTTAAGGCGGAATGAATCGAAGGCCACGCGGGCCACTTCGCTGAACACCATGCGCTCCTGCGTGGTGCCGCGCAAGGCGTGGGCGCCTTCCTTCAGGAGCTCAGGAGCGCGGAGCGAAGAGCGTGAGCCGGCATCGGGTGCCATTACTGAAATCATACATCGGTAAAGACTGTGTAACTTTGCGCTGCGGCGCGCAGCCGCGGCCCACTCCGAAGCGCAGCCGGGCATCGTATTGCTTCAGCTACTCATAAAACTCAGGGAGGAAGACATGAAGCACCTGCTCGTGTTGTTGTCGGCAGTTGGAATGATGGCCTTGGGTACGCCAACATACGCGCAAGTCGCAGGAGCGCAATCACTTCCCGCAGGGGCCCAGGAGCAGATCACCAACGGCCCGGTGGCGGAAATGGTTTCAGATTCGAGCTGCCGGCTGGGATGGTCGAGCCGTGCAGCGGGCAACATGAGCGTGCAGTACGGGCCGGAGCGCGGCCAGATGTCACAGAAGGCGGAGGCGCAAGACAGCGCCGACGGCCGCAATCACCACGTGGAACTAACCGGCCTGCAGCCGAACACGCGCTACTTCTTCCAAGTGATGCGCGATGGGCAGCCGGTGGGCGGAGTGGGCACGTTTCGCACGGTGGGAAGCGGCGATCCGCCGGAGAAGAGCAAAGCCATCATTCCGCAGTAGGCAGTGCGCGCGAGCTTTCGGCGGCGGCGTGAGTCGCTGCCGCAGCAAAAGCTTCAGGCGATTGCAGGAGTGTGGCGGCGGGAACGGCGAAGCAGTTCGGTGACCTGCTCGTCGCTGGTCTCCGAAAAATCTTCGTACCACTGGCCCACGGCGACAAAATTTTGCGGCGTGGCGAGGCACACAACGTGATCGGCCTCGCTGCGCAGCAAGTCGCAGGTGGGCGCGGCGCCGACCGGAACCGCGACTATGATTTCGCGCGGGACCGCGGAGCGCAAAGCTCGAACGGCGGCGCGCATGGTTGAGCCGGTGGCCAGGCCATCATCGACCAGGATTACGATACGGTCGCGCACGTCGAGCTGGGAATGGCCTTCGCGAAACAGGCGCGCGCGCCTTTCCAGCTCCTGCTGCTCGCGGCCGGCGACCTGCTCAAATTCCTCGGCGGAGATGTTCAGCTCGCGCACCACTTCGGTGTTGATGACGCGAACGCCGCCGCCCGCGACTGCGCCCATCGCCAGCTCCGGCTGGCCGGGCACGCCGAGCTTGCGCACCAGGAAAATATCGAGCGGGAGCCGCAACTTTTCGGCGAGCGCGAAACCTACAGGCACGCCGCCGCGCGGCAGGGCGAGCACGAGTGCGTCGGCGCGAGCGGAATAAGAAGAGAGAGCGCCGGCGAGCTGCCGCCCGGCGTCAAGGCGGTTTGAGAACAGCGCTCGCATGGTGACGCCTCAGGCCATCAAGGGGACGAGGGACCCGGTGCTGATGCCGCGGCCGCCGCTTTCACGGCGAATGCTGGCGTGGTGGTAAGCCTCGTTGTAGCGGCGGGCGAGCTCGTCGGCGGCAAGCTCCGGCCCGGATTGCGGGATGAGGAAAACATCGTCAACGCCGGCGCCACGATCGAGCGCAGCGCTGCGCTGCTCGGCGCTGTGAACAATGATGGCGCCGGCGCGCGCAATCACGAATTGTTCAGCCACGCGCAGGGAGCGGGAGAGCCACGCCCCGGGCGGCTGTTCGCCTTCCTGCGCGGAGGCCTGCAGGGCGAGCTGCTCAACGAAGCCGCCGATTTCATAAACCACGGCTGGGCAGGTGCGCACTGCCGCCATTCCGGCGGAAAAGGAGTGGGCATGAACGACCTCGAAGCGTGCCGGCATGCTGGCCATCAAGGCATCGCGCCAGGCGCGCACGTGGTGCCAGGCCGAGAGCAGCGAAGCGGAAACTTCTTCGTTCGCGGTGGCCCATTCGGCGGCAGGCTCGACGAGACCGGCGAGCGAGAGCACTTCAGGCCGCATTCCGGCGCGCGCCTGCAAGGTGATGGTTGCGAGCAGCGCGGCGCTGGGATTGGCGGCGTGCAAGACGCGCCAGGGATGCACACGCGGGTTGCGGACACGAACGCCGACGTGAGCCGCCATCATGAGGCCTCCCGCTGCTGGTGGGGCTTGCGCAGGTCAGCATACAGGACGACCTGGTTGCGCCCGCTGCTCTTGGCGGTGTAGAGCGCGGCGTCAGCCGCTTCGATCAGCTCGCGCCTGAATTGCCCATCGGCATCGAAGACGGCGATGCCGATGCTGATGGTCAGGTATTCCACGATTTCGGGCGAGCCGGCAAAGAACTTGGCCTGCTCGACCGAGCGGCGCAGGCGGTTGGCCACCTGCATGGCGCCGGGGCCGGTGGTTTCAGGCAGGATGATGACGAATTCTTCGCCGCCGTAGCGCGCCACGGTATCGACTTCGCGCATGTCGCGCATGAGCAGCGCAGCCACGTCGCGCAGCACCTGGTCGCCGACGTGGTGGCCGTAGCGGTCGTTCAACTGCTTGAAGTGGTCAATATCGATCATCAACAGCGTGAAATGCTGCTTCTTGCGCTCGGAGCGCTTGATTTCGAGCTCAAGCTGCTGCTCAAAGTAGCCGCGCGTTTTGAGGCCGGTGAGGTAATCGGTGAAGGCGAAGCGGATGAGGCCTTCATGGGCGTACTCGCGGGTGAGCAGGTTTTCAGAGACCAGCGACATCATCCAGAGCAGTTGAGCGTCTTCCTTGCTGAAGCTGAGCGGATTGCGGGCGAATAACTGCAGCGTGCCCATCACGCGGTTATTGACGAGCAGGGGCACGGCGAGGGCGGCGCTGAACTGCATGGCGTCGAGCAGTGCGTCAGCTTCGGGGTGGTGGGCGCGGGTGACCAGAAGCGGGCGGCTGTATTTTGTGGCCCAGAAGTTAAGGATGTTGCCGCGTTCGTAGATATCGCTGCTGACGTGCTCGGCGCCGCGGACGACGCGGGCGTGGGGCTGCTCATCGGTGTCGTCCCAGAAATAGATGATGGCGGCGTCGAAGGCGGCGACTTCGCTGGCCATATCGCACAGCATGTTCAGCGTGGCTTCGAGCTCCATATCGAGGCCGGCGAGCATGCTGAGGCGCAGCACGGTGTTGACTTCGCGCCAGCGGCGCTGCATCACCTCGCGCGGAACTTCAGAAAACACTTCGAGCACGAAGTGTTCCGGAGGGACGGGCGCGTTGCTGAAATACTCCGAC
>JAJPJZ010000259.1 GCA_021323935.1 Terriglobia bacterium
GTTACCCGTCACCGCTCGTGCCCGGTCGCGCATCGCGCTCCCTAGATCCTCTTTTTCGCCATGACTACCGCGCCCACAATTGCCACCAGCAACAGCAGCGACGCAATCTCGAACGGGAGCAGGTAATCGTTGAACAGGTGCAACGACACCTGCTGTGTGTTCAAAGTTTCAGGCAACACCGCTTCGCGGTTGGGAAATATGCCGCGCCCGCGCACATAAACATAGATCAGCAGGCCGCCCAACACCGCCGTGGCCAGCGCAGCCACGTGCCACTGATGGTTAAACTGATATTCACGCGAGGATTTTTCAATCGAAACCAGCATGATCACGAACAGGAACAGCACCATGATGCCGCCGGCATAAAGAATGATCTGCACGCCGGCGACGAACGGCGCATACAGCATCAGGTAAAGACCGGCCAGCGAGAGCAGCGTCATGATCAGCGCCAGCGCCGAGTGGACCGGGTTTTTCTGCGTAATGACAGCCAGGCCGCTCAGCAGCGCGATGGCCGAGAGGAAATAGAAGAAAAACGGTGTGGCGACAGGCGTCATTTTATTCGTTGATCTTCAGTCCGCGTGCCCCGCGAGCCGCTCCTGCATGCCGGCGATAACGTGAGGCGCGAGCGCATTCCCGCTCATCGTTCATATTTCGTCGGCTGGGGGCCGCGCTCCAGAGTCGTGCGGTCCCAGATCATTCCTTCGCGCGAATAACTGGCCAGCTCAAAATCCTGCGTCAGCTCCAGGCAATCGGTTGGGCAGGCATCTTCGCACAATCCGCAAAACATGCAACGGCTCAGGTCGTAGGTGAACGTGGTGAGCTCTTTGCGCCGCGTGTTCGGATTGCGCTCGCTGGTCACGACGATCAAATGCTCGGGGCAGGCCAGCGCGCACAAATCGCACGCAATGCAAAGCGTCTCATTGGTTTCGGCGTTCACCCCCAGCCGCGGCGCGCCGCGATAACGTTCCGCGACCCGCGGCCGCTGCAATGGATACTGCTCGGTGTAGATTTCCTTCGGGTTCTGATAGCGAAAGGTGAGCGCCAGCCCCTGCAGCAGGTCAAGCAGCAGCACCTTGCGCGTCAATTCTTTAAACGTCACAGCAACTCCGGATTACCACACAAAATTAAATGCCGGCGCGGCCGCGACCACAATAAGTACCGCGATGCCGACCGGGATCATCACCTTCCAGCCCAGTTTCATGAGCTGGTCAAAGCGGTAACGCGGAAACGTGCCGCGATACCAGATGTAGGCGTACATGAAGACGCTGACCTTGGCCACAAACCAGTAGATATCCTGGATACGGTCCTTCACCGGCGGAATCAGCAGCAAAACGCCGATGCCCCCGAGGACCAGGGCAAACGCCCCCAGCCCCGCTTTCTGGATCTTGAACGCGGCGTGTTTCGGCATGCGCACGGTTCCGGCCAAGGCCACCACAAACAATAAAAAGAACGTCGCCGCCGGGAAAAACGAGAAGAATGCGTCCCAGGTGTCGCCCGCAAGCCAGTGCGAAAACGGCCGCATCCAGCCGCCCATCCATAGCGTCACTGCGATGGAAGACACCGCCAGCATGGCCGCGTATTCGGCCAGAAAAAACAACGACCAGCGGAAACCCGAATATTCGGTGTGGAAGCCGGCCACCAGTTCTGATTCAGCCTCGGGCAGGTCGAAAGGCGCGCGATTGGTTTCAGCCACCATGGCGATGGCGAAAATGAAAAATGCCAGAAAGCCGAACGGGAACATGCGGAACAGGAACCACATCTGTTGTTTGTCCTGCGCCTGCACAATCTGGATCATGCTCAGGGTGCCGGCTCCGTCGGCCGTCAGCGTCGTCATCAGGATGGCGCTGATCACCGCCATTCCCATGGCAATTTCATAGCTCACCATCTGCGAGCTGGAGCGCAGCGCGCCCAGCAACGGGTAGTGCGAGTTCGAGGCCCAGCCCGCCATGATGATGCCCAGAACGCCGAGCGACGAAACGCCCAGCATGAACAGCACTCCGATGTTCATATCGGTGACGGCGTGGGTGGGGCCAAACGGAATAACAATGAACACGGTGAAGGCGGTGATCACAACAATCACCGGCGCCATCCAGAACATGAGCCGGTCGGCTTCGGCCGGCATGATGTCTTCCTTGATGAGCAGCTTCAGCGCATCGGCAATCGGCTGCAGCAGGCCGTGCGGGCCCACACGCATCGGCCCCAGCCGCACCTGCATGTGCGCCAGCACCTTGCGCTCCAGCCAGTTCATGGCGATGACGGCGACGGAGATCCCGCCAAAGATGATGAGGATGTAAATCGTCGCCCACGCGAAGTTGCCGGTTTCGCCGGGAGTCTGAGTCGAATTCAGGTAGTTAAGAAACTGTTGCATCTTTACCAGCGGCTCATCAGCAAATTCGGCATCCTGCTTACCTGTCCACTTCGCCCAGCACGATATCAATGGTTCCGATCACCGCGACCACGTCGGCCACCAGCGCTCCGCGCACCATCTTATCGAGCGCCTGGAGGTTCACAAATGACGGCGGGCGCACCCGCACGCGATAAGGCTGCGTCGAACCATCGCTCACGATGAAATAGCCCAGCTCACCCTTGGGCGCTTCGATGGAATGGTAAATTTCGCCCACCGGCGGCTTCATGACCTTGGGCACTTTGCCCATGATGGGGCCTTCCGGAATGGCGCCGACGGCCTGTTCGATGATGCGCAACGACTGGTGCATCTCAGCAATGCGAACGATGTACCGGTCATACGTGTCGCCGTTCTGGCCAATCGGAATATCGAACTCAAAGTTCTTATATGCGGCGTAGGGCTGCGCCTTGCGCAGGTCCCACTTCACGCCTGAGGCGCGCAGCACCGGCCCGGTAACGCCGAAATCGATGGCGTCGGCCGCGCTGATGACGCCGACGCCGCGAGTGCGCTCCACCCAGATTCGGTTCGTGGTCAGCAGGGTTTCGTATTCGTCAATCTTGGGGCGGACGAACTTGCAGAACTTGATGACGTCCTGCTCAAAGCCCTCGTAGGTTTCATACTGGCAGCCGCCGATGCGGAAAGCGTGCGTGGTAAGCCGCGCCCCGCAATACTTTTCGAAGATCTTCAGGATTTCTTCGCGGTCACGGAAGGTGTAAAACAACGGCGTGATTGCGCCGATATCGAGCGCGTGCGTGCCCAGCCACAGCATGTGCGAGGCCAGGCGGTTCAACTCCGCCAGAATCACGCGGATGTATTGCGCCCTCGGCGGCGCCTCGATATTCAGCAGCTTCTCAACCGCTTCGCAGTATCCCAGACCGTTCGACACCGCGGCCACGTAATCCATGCGGTCCACGTAGGGATTGAACATGGTGTACGTGCGGTTTTCCGCGATCTTCTCCACGCCGCGGTGCAGGTAGCCGATGATGCATTCCGTCCCCAGCACCTTTTCGCCATCGAGCTTCAGGATCACGCGCAGCACGCCATGGGTTGAGGGGTGCTGCGGCCCCATGTTCAGCACGAGCTCGTTGGCGTCGAGGTAAGTTTCTTCCTCGCGCGCCGGAGCGGCCCGGCGATGCATGTAGGTCTCGATCTGGCTCTCGGGCGTATCGAGATCGAGGTGCGCGGTGCGGGATTTCGTATCGTCAGCCATTCAAGTTCATTGCGAAAGCGCCAAGTAACCCAACTGCCGGCCTGCTGTCGATCCCGGCTTTATTGGCCGCTTTCGATTCCCAGGTTGATCTTTACCCACTGCTGGTCCTGCTGGATGATTCCATAATCTTTTCGCAGCGGGTGTCCCTGCCACTCTTCGGGCAACAGAATGCGGCGCATGTCGGGGTGGCCATCAAAGCGAACGCCGAACATGTCAAACACTTCGCGCTCCAGCCAGTTCGCCGTGACCCACAGGCTCACCACGCTGGGCGCCGCTTGGTTCTCGCCGTACGAGGCCTTGACGCGAACGCGCTGGTTGCGAGAGAAGCTATACAGAATCCAGACCACCTCGAACGGCTGTTCGCGGTCAGGGTAATGCACCGCCGTCACGTCAACCAGGTAATCGAATTCTTCTTCGTCGTGCATCAGCGCCAGCACCTGGTAGGCAACGCTCGGATCGACGACGAAATAATTCTGGCCCAAATACGTGTTGGCGCCGCGGATGCCGGAGCCAAAGCGCGCTTGCAGCCGCTCCACGATTTCGCCACTCCAGGGCTGGATTGCCGGACCCGCAGGCTTGGCCGGCGCAGCATGGCCCTGGGCTGCAGGCTTGGGCGTGGCTGCTTCTTCAGGCTTCAGCGGGGTTGCGCCGGCTTTTTTGTCTGAGGCCGGCAGGCTTGGCGAAGCCTCCGCCGGCGGCTGCCCTGCAGGCGGAGCCGGCTGCGGAGCCGATGTGGCGCCCGTCCACTGCTCCAGCGTAGGATCGCTTTGCCCGGTGCGCTGGGCCTCGCCGGGCTTCTCCGGATGCGGGTTCAGGTGGTCCTTATCTTGTGGATTGTCGTTGGCCATTGTTCGCTAAACCCACTCCAGCGCGCCCTTCTTCCAAATCCAGATGTAGCCGACGATCAGGATGGCCAGGAACACCATCATCTCGATGAAGCCAAATGCTTTGAGCGTCCTGGCCTGCACCGCCCAGGGAAACAGGAAGATGGTTTCCACGTCAAAAACCACGAACAGGATGGCCACAATATAAAACCGCACGGTGTAGCGGCCGCGCGCCGACCCCTCCGGATCGACGCCGCACTCGTAGGGCATCAGCTTGGTTCCAAACGGGTTGTCGGGCCGCACCGCCTTGGCAATGGCGAGCGTCACGACCGGAATGGCGAGCGCCACCGCGATGAAAATAAAAGCCGGAACGTAGTTTTCAGGCATCTGGACACTGCCCCGCCCTTGCTGAAAATCGCTGAAGCTGGCAAAAAGATAAAGAGCGGTGAGCCGCACATCATACCTGCGCGGAACGCCGCTCTACAAGCGATTTTGGAGTGATGTGCCGCTTATTGAAAGGCTCAGTTGCGGCTCTGGAGCTCCAGGTCGGCTTCCGACTCGATGGCCGCGCCGTCACACAGCGCCGGCCGGAACCGCCAGCCCATCATGGCGCCGATAAGGTCGCGCTCGTCGCCCGAGGAAAGGTGCACAACCACCAGCCCGCTTACCTCGCCATTGCGCGTGACCACGAAGTTGACGCGCGCGCTGGTCTCGCCGTCAAGGCCCACCGGAGCACGCTCTGAAAGCGCCTGAGGCGGCACGAACGCAGCACAGGAGCGCTGCCCGTCCTTCACCGGGGTGAAGCGCGCCATCTGCTTCCACTGGATTCCTTCAACCGGCAAGGTGGAGGCCGCAGGCGCATTGATCTTGGAATGAGCCGGCACCGAGGCCATTGCCCATGATCCCAACAGCAGGACTGCAGTAACGGCAAGTAATCGCTGAGAACCGCGGAAATTCACGCAACACTCCAGGAGGCGGAACGCCTTTGCACTTCGCCTGTGAATTTCGCAAGCTGCCTGCCACAGTTTCGGCGCGTAAGTCACTGACTTGTGGTGGAGCACTCGCTGACCGTCCAGCAATTGTGTGCAGCAAAATGCACACTCTCAGCACCGGCGTGCAATGCGCGCATGCGTGGAAGCCGGCCCGCAGTAACGGCCGGTAACCGCCCGGTGGTAAATTCGTTTTGTGGCGCAACTAAGATCCATGCTTCAGGTGGGCGGCGCCTGCGCCCTGCTGGCCCTCGCGGCGTGCTCGCACAGGAGTGCAGAGCGCACCTACGCGGTCGAAGGAACCGTCATTTCAATCGATAAATCGCTGGGCGTAATCATGCTTGATGAAAAGGCCATTCCCGACTACATGGAAGCCATGACCATGACTTACCACGTCTCGCAGCCGCGCGAGCTCGACCAGCTTCGGCCGGGCGATCATGTTCGAGCTACTTTGCGCGTCGCTGACGACCGGTCGCTGTTAGAAAATCTGCAGCCCGTCACACCCGCCGGAAAATAAAAGAGGCAGGAGCTGAGCCCCTGCCTGGAATCACTGCATCGATCATGGTTAGCGTTTGCGCGCTTTGAGCTTCAGAGCCAGTCCGCTGGCGAACGTGCTCAGGCCGCCCAGCGCGAGCAAAGGCAGTTCGGAACCCGTCTTGGGCAGCGTGCCACCGTTGTTACCATTGCTGCCATTGGCAGCCGATTGGTCGCTGGTCGCGCCGGTCTGGTCAGTGCCTGCGGCCGCGCCGCGATCGCGATGATGCCGGCGAGAAGTCTTGCCCGACATGGCGTTCTGGTCACCAGACATGGAGCTGGATGACTGCCCCGAAGTGGCAGCGTTGGGATCGGTGCTGGTCGAGCTGCCCGACTGAGCCGCTGAACCGCTGGCGTCTGATTGCGGCAGCGTGGGTGCACCCGTCGATGCGCCGGTCGTGGTGTCAGGAGGAACCGTCGAGCTCGATGACGGAGTGGCCGTCGAGCTGCCCGTGGTCCCGGTGCTGCTGGCTGCGCCCGTGCTGCTGGCCGCGCCGGTCGCCGGCGGAACACTCGAGCTGCCGGTGGTGGAGGTCGCCGAGCCGGTCTGGCTGCCGGTCGTGCCCTGGTTCACGCTGCTGTTCGAGCTGCCGTTGTTGCTGTTGATGTCGCTGTTCGGCAGAGTGCCTGACTGGCCGGAGGGCGTCGCGGTCTGGCTGGAGGGCGATGCGCTGCTGGTTCCAGTCGTGCTGCCCGTCGTTCCCTGCGAGCCGGTGGTCGTCTGGTCAGGAGTTGCAGTTGCCGAGGTCGAGCCGGTCGTGCTCTGGCTGGCCTGCGTGCTGGTGGCACTTTGCGAAGTGCTGGGGTTAGCGGTCTGGCTTTGGGTGGTGGTTGATTGATCGCTCGGAGCCGTCGCTGTGCCTGTGCCGCTTGTGCTTCCTGAGCTTGTGCTTGTGCCTGACTGGGCCAACATCATACCGGCGCCCAGAAACAGGCTCGCTGCCAACATCATCAACTTACGCATAAAGGTCATCCTCCGCGCGGGTCGCGCCCGCAGGTTCGTTTCTGAAAATCGAAGTGGCTCTCTTGATAGAGGGGTTCAACTAGAGAGATGGGTGGTGGGCTACAGGGGATGGCCCGCGTCGAGAGTGTCGCCGCGAATCGTGCTCCGGACGGCTTTTCCGGCCGGCAGCTCATCGGCAAGAGGTCTCAATTAATGTGAGGTCAGCGTACCGCGGCACCTTGCGCGCCGGCGCAGCAGCTCACCGTCGGCTGCTTCCACCGGGAGCTCTGACCATGGTGACCAGCGAGAGCAGGAACCCCGGTTCGTTCTCCGCATCGAGCCCGGCGCTGTGCCACTGGTTGACGTTCACAATTTCGCTGGCAGGCGCGACCACGGCAATATCCAGCGCCAGGTTTTGGGCCTCGGCGTCAGTGCCCGCCTCGATCACGATGAGGTCAAACGTCTGTGCGGAGCAGGCGAGAATTCCCTGATTGCGGCCGGCGGCGACTTCCACTTCATGGCCGCCGCCCTCCAGCACTTCAGCGCGCCGGCGCAAGGCGGCGGAATCTTCAGCAATCAGCAGGATTTTGGGGCCGTACATGCCGCCTCCGGGCGGGGCCAGAACCATGTGGCTGCGAAGTGTGATGCCTGGGGGCTGAGGATTTCAAGGCAATGGCGCAATGTGACGCGAGGCCAGAGCTTAAATCGGCCGCGGCTGGTCAGCCGCAGCTTCGCTGCTCAGCACGTAATCGCGCACTACCGGCGCAAAGAGAGCCACGAGCGCGACCAGCAGCAGAGTGGCAGAACCGCCGCTGGCAATCGAGATAACAGTGCCAAAGGCTGCCGGCTGAAACAGCGAAGCCACGAAGCCCGCCTCCATTTCGCCCAACTGCGGGCCGCCCATGAAGAAGATCATGTTGAACGCAGTGATGCGACCGCGCAACTCGTCGGGCGTCAGCACCTGGCGCAGGGTCTGGCGAATCACGGTCGAGATCAGGTCGGCGCCGCCGCTGGCCGCAAGCGCAATCAGCGTCAGGTAAAAGTTATGCGAAAGGCCGTACACCACGGTGGCGCCGCCGTAGGCTGCGACCGCCCAGAGCAGCAGCTTTCCCTGCCGGCGCGGCAGCGGACGCACGGCGGCAGCAACCGAGGCGGTGAGCGCGCCGCCGCCCGGCGCAGCTCGCAGCCATCCATATCCGCGCGCTCCGACGTGGAGGATTTGGTCAGCCACGATGGGCAGCAGCGAGATTGCGCCGGAAAACAGCGTGGCAAAAAAATCCAGCGCCATGGTCCACACAATGATCTTCTTGCTGAACAGAAACTCGAAGCCCGCGCGCAGTGACGCCTTCCAGCCTTCAACGCCGCTCGCGCTCTCCTCAGGCCGCCCGGAAGCTCGCAGGCAAAGCAACGCGCCCAGCACGGCCAGGTAGGAAGCGGCATTCGCAAAATAAAGCGGCGCAAGCGTTCGCGTATTGTGCGCAGCGCTGCCGCCGCTGGCGCCGATGATCACGCCCGCGATCGCCGGCCCCGTGATGATGGCAATGTGCAGGAAGGTCAGGTTCATGCTGAGTGCGCCGGGCAGATCTTCGGCAGGAACCAGTCTTGGAACCAGCGCCTGGCGCGCCGGGGCATCGAAGGCGTTGGTTGCGGCGGTCATCGCTGTCAGCAGGTACACCAGCCACACGGTGTCGCGGCCGAAGAACGTCGCCAGGCCAAGCAGCATCGCGATTGCCGCCATCACCGCCTGGGTGGTGAACTGCACGCGCTTGCGATCATGGCGGTCAGCCATGATGCCTCCCCACATCGAAAGCAGGATCATGGGGACCACCCGGACCAGCCCAAGCGTGCCCAACGCCAGCGGCGACCGCGTCAGCAGATACATGTGCCAATCAATGCCCACGTTCTGCATTTGCGTGCCGACTACCGAGATCAGCGTGGCCGAGGCGAGCAGGCGAAAATCGCGATGGCGCAGCGCGCGGTAGGGTCGCTGCCGCATGGCGCCGGATTCGCCGGCACGCCCGCGGCCGGCAGCATCGCGGGGTGGCTCAGGCATAAGCCAGCAGAATAAATGGTGGCGCTATTCAAAGGCGGGCTTGGGCGGAGGCGCCGGCCGCTGCATCGCCCATTGCCGCAGCTTCACCGACTTGCCGCGCAGCTTATCCATGTAGAGGTAAACCACGGGCGTGGTGAACAGCGTGAGCATCTGGCTGACGATCAGGCCGCCGACAATGGTGAGGCCAAGCGGCTGGCGCAGCTCTGACCCTACGCCGCCGCCGATGGCCAGCGGCAAGGCGCCGAACAGCGCCGCCATGGTGGTCATCATGATGGGGCGAAAACGCAGCATGCAGGCCTGGTAGATGGCATCGGCCGGTCCGGCCGCTACGGCGCCATGCGCGCCACGTTCGGCGGCCAGGGCAAAATCGATCATCAGGATCGCGTTCTTCTTCACGATGCCGATCAGCAGGATGATGCCGATGAGCGCCATGATCGAAAGCTCGGTGCGCGTGATCAGCAGCGCCAGCAGCGCTCCCACGCCGGCTGAGGGCAGGGTTGAAAGGATGGTGATCGGGTGCACGAAGCTTTCGTACAGCATTCCCAGCACGATATAAACGGCCACCAGCGCCGCCGCAATCAGCAACGGCTCGTTGGCCAGCGATTCCTGGAAGGCCGCCGCAGTTCCGGCGAAGCTGGCGATGATTTCGCCGGGAAAGTGCATCTGCGCCTTGATGCGATCAATCGCCGTGACCGCCTGGCCGAGCGAGACTCCGGGCGCCAGGTTGAATGAGATCGTGGTCGCCGGAAACTGGCCCTGGTGCGCCACGCTCAGCGCCGAGTTGCGGTTCTCGTAATGCGTGAAGGCGCTGAGCGGCACCTCCTGGCCCTGATTGCCGGTGAC
This sequence comes from Terriglobia bacterium, assembly GCA_021323935.1. GTDB lineage: Bacteria > Acidobacteriota > Terriglobia > Terriglobales > Acidobacteriaceae > JAFAIN01. The sequence continues at coordinate 9,798 of JAJPJZ010000259.1, forward strand.
ATAGATGTTCTTCAGCGCCTCAGGATTCTGCTGGAACTGCTGCGCAATCTCCATGACCACGTGATACTGATTCAGCGCCTTGTACATGGTGGAGACCTGGCGCTGCCCAAAGGCGTCGTAGAGGGTATTATCGATGGCGCTGGCGCTTACGCCCATGCGTGACGCGGTGTCGCGGTCAATGACCAACTGCGCCTCGAGGCCCTGGTTTTGCTGGTCGGTGTTGACGTCGCGGAGCTCCGGCAGGCGCTGCATCGCCTGTTGAAGCTGCGGAACCCAGGTTGAAAGCTCGGTGAAATCGGGCGCCTGCAGCGTGTATTGATATTGCGCGCCTCCGAACCTGCCACCGACGCGAACGTCTTGCGGGGCCTGCAGGAACAGCATGGCGCCAGGAATGACGGAGAGCCGGCGGCGCAGCCGATTGATGACCTGGTCAACGTTGGCTTTCGGGTCGCACGGCTTCAGGTACGCCGGCAGCGACTCGGGATGCGGGCCGCAGCGCTGCCCAATCGGGCGCAACTGCCCGAACATGCGCCCGCTGTTTCGTGAACCGCCGCCGCCAAATGACGCAATGCTCTCCACCGCTGGATCCGTCAGCACAATCTGGGTGAATTGCCGGATCTTCTGGTCCATGGCCTCGAACGAAATATCCTGCGCGCCCATGATGCTGCCGCTGATGCGCTCGGTATCCTGCTGCGGGAAGAAGCCCTTGGGCACCGCAATGTAGAGGTACACCGCAACCGAAATGGTGACCAGCAGAATGCCCATCACCAGCGCAGAGTGGCGCAGCACCCATTTCAGCGAAACTCCATACCAGCCGAGGGTGCGCTCGAACAGGCGCTCGCTCCAGCGGAACAGCCCGCCATGCGAGGTCTGGTGCGGCTTCAGGAAGCGCGCACACAACATCGGCGTGGTGGTGAGCGAAACCAGCAGCGACCACAGGATCGTGATGCTCAGCACCACGGCAAACTCGCGGAACAGCCGGCCGACCACGCCGCCCATCAGCAGGATGGGGATGAACACGGCGCACAGCGAAATGCTCATGGAAAGCACGGTAAAACCGATTTCGCTTGAGCCCTTCAGCGCCGCGATCATGGGCGTCTCGCCCGCTTCAATGTACCGCGTGATGTTCTCGATGACCACGATGGCATCATCCACGACGAAGCCGGTCGAAATAGTCAACGCCATCAGCGAAAGGTTATCGATGGTGTAGTCAACCAGGTACATGATGGCCAGCGTCGCCACCAGCGAAAGCGGCACGGCGACACTGGGAATCAGGGTGGCCGGGGCGTTGCGCAGGAAGGCGAAGATGACCAACACGACCAGCAGGATGGCGATGCCGAGGGTAATCTCAACGTCGCGCACCGAGGCGCGGATGGTGGTGGTACGGTCGCTTACGATATCGAGCTTGATGGCCTGCGGAATTGACGACTGGAAAAACGGAATCAGCGCGCGGATGCGGTCGCACACATCGATGATGTTTGCGCCCGGCTGCTTGTTGACGAAGATCAGCACGGCGGGGCGGCCATTGGCATAGCCCGAGTTGCGAATGTCCTCAACCGAATCGATCACATTCGCCACCGAATCGAGCCTGACGCCCGCGCCATTCCTGTAGGCCACGATCAGGGGCGCGTAGTGGGCTGCGTCGAAGATCTGGTCCGTATCGGTCAGCGCGTAGGTTTCGCGCGGGTTTGAGGTTGAGCCTTTAGGCGCGTTAGCGTTGGCTGCACCGAGCGCAGTGCGCACCTGCTCGAGGTTGATTCCATAGCCGGCCAGTTGCGTCGGGTTCAGCTCCACGCGCACCGCGGGGCGCGCGCCGCCGCTGACGTTTACCTGTCCCACGCCCGGCACCTGGGCGATTTTTTGCGCCAGGATTGAATCGGCCACGTCGTAGATCTGCTGCCTGCCCAGCGTGTCTGAGGTCATAGCCAGGATCACGATGGGCGCGTCGGCAGGATTGCTCTTGCGGTAATTGGGCTTGCTCGGCAGGTTA
>JAJPJZ010000339.1 GCA_021323935.1 Terriglobia bacterium
GACCTGGCAATCGATTGCGCCAGGTCGAGCAGGGCGGCGCTGCCGGAAGCGTTATCCATGGCGCCGTTATAGATGCGGTCGCCATTGATGGGCTCGCCAATTCCAATGTGATCAATGTGTGCCGAGACCACTACGTATTCGTTCTTAAGGCGCGCATCGCTGCCGGGGAACCTGGCCACGATGTTGGCCGATTCCAACGGGCGCCGCTGCATTTCGGCCGTGGCGCGAAGCGCGACCGCAAGCGCGAAGTGGGGAAGCGGCTTTTTGGCCTTGGCCAGCGCCAGCAGCTCATCGAACGTGTGGCCCGAGCCCTGGAACAGCTTATCGGCGTGGGCAGGATTGAACGTCACCGCAATCTGCTGCCCGGCAGTGTCGTCAAACTGCGAGTCAGCCAGCCTCATGCTGGGATGCGTGCGGCTTAGCGCCATGCGCGGCCACGGAATATCCATGTTGCCCGGGTTCGGAATGCTGAGCGTGCCGATTGCGCCCGCAGCCTTCAGCGCTCTCCATCTCTCGCTTCCCGAAGATGCATGCGATGCCAGGGCACCCGGAATGTCAGGCGGCTGCCCCGCCAGGGTGACGACGATTTTTCCTTTCAAGTCCTGCCCGGCCAGATCGTTGTAACCCTTTTCAGGAATGCTGAGGCCATAGCCCACAAACACCAGGGGCGCTTCCACCGAAGGCGCCAGATCGACGCGCGTCGAGAAGAATGCATCTTCGCCCAGCGTGAGCGGCTCGGCCTTGCCGCCGCGCACCAGCGCCAGCGACGAGTTCTTTTCAACGATGGTGCGCTCAATGAGCTTCACTGGCTGATAGAAGCCGTTCGTGCCCGCCGGCTGCAGCCCGGATTGCTTCAGTTGATCGACGACGAAGGCTTCAGCGCGCTTCAGGCCTTCGCTGCCGGTCTCGCGGCCTTCCATGTTGTCGTCAGCCAGCACGGAGACGTAGTGCCACCAGGAATTGCCGTCAAAATGCGAAGGCTGCTCAGTGGCGAGCGCCAGCGCCGCAGCCGCGAAAATCAACGCTATCGTTCGCTTCGTCATGGCTTGCTGCCCCCAAAAAACACACGAGCATAGCAGATGCCCCGGCACGGCCGCCGCAGGCCAAGGAACATCGCCGGCGCTGGGCGGGGCGGCGATCGCGCGCGGTCGCAGCTTGCGTGGGGCCAACCAGGCAAGTACCGCGTTATCAATCAGTTACGTCGCGACCTTCCGGTGTGGCCGGCAGCGCACCGCCGTTACCACGGTTCAGTGACTTTAGGCATCTTGGGCGGGCGGGTTCCCCGGCGCATACTGGCCTCACCTACCACAGACCTGGGAGACAAAAGGGCTGAAGTGGCCGGCCTTGGCTGCTTGAGCCCTTTTACATTTTCCACGCTTTTGGCCCCGCGCCGCACCTCTTCCGCCAACACTCACGTTGCCGCAGCAGAGTATCTTTCAACTCAGTAGTTCTGGAGTTGCGCATGAAGCATAAGAGCCTGGTGTTTGTGTCCGTTTTGCTGATTTCATCGGCGATGGCGTTCGCGCAGGGAGATCGCAGCAAGGCAGTGGGCCGGGTTGAAGAAGCCGGCAACGTGATTAACGAAATCATGGCTGCGCCCGATCATGGCATCCCTTCAAACGTGATCGAATCGGCGCAATGCGTCGCTATCGTACCGTCGTACCTGAAGGCGGCCTTCGGTTTCAGCGGCACCTACGGGCGCGGCGTCGCGAGCTGCCGCACCGGCGCCGGCTGGAGCGCGCCCGCCTTCTTCAGCCTGAAAGGCGGCGGCTTCGGCTTCCAGATTGGCGGCCAGGCCATCGACCTGATCATGCTGGTGATGAACCGTGAAGGCATGCAGGCGCTGTTGAGCAGCAAGTTCAAGCTGGGTGGCGATGTCTCGGTGGCTGCCGGGCCGGTGGGAAGGGAAGCCGAGGCCACGACTGATTGGAAGATGCGCGCGGAAGTGCTCACGTACTCACGCGCGCGCGGCGTCTTCGCCGGCGTAGCCCTGAACGGGGCGCTCATCAGGCAGGATGCCAGCACCACGCGCGATTTTTACGGCCACATGATCCCGTTCAAGACTTTGCTCACCGGAAACACGCCGGCGCCGCAGGATTCGCAGACCTTCCTGGGCGCACTGCGCAAGTATGCCGGCGAAGACGGCAATACGCCCGCCAAGGCGGAAACGCCGGCGGCGACGAAACCGCCTTCAGGCCGGCACTAGCATGAATCCGCTGGATGGCTGCAATGCAGCCGGAACATGAGCTTTGCAGCCATCCCGCCGCTAGCAAATCGTGCGCTCCAGCTAAAATCGCGCCATGCTCGAATGGCTTGAATTTGCGCCGGTGTGGCTGCTGGCGCAAATTTTGCGCGTCCTGCCCCGGCCGGTCGCGCGCGCCATCGGCATCGCCATTGCCCGGCTGGTTTACCTGCTGCACGGCCGCTTGCGCCGGGTCGGGCTGCGGAATCTTGAAATGGCGCTGCCCGAGACCTCGCCCGCGGAGCGACGGCGCATTGTGCGCGGAGTATTCACCACCCTGGGGCGTCAGCTCGCCGATTTTGCCCAGCTTCCTCGCATTACGCCGCGCAATGTAAGCGAGATTGTTGAATATTGCGGGCTGGAGCATTACCTGGCGGCGCGCGACCGCGGCCAGGGTGTGCTGTTCGTAACGGCCCACCTGGGTGGATGGGAGATCGGCTCCTACGGGCATTCCGTGTATGGCTATCCCATCCGCATCGTGGTGCGGGAGCTCGATAACGCGCCGCTGAACCGCTTTGTCGATCGCTATCGCACGGCCGCAGGCAATCAGACGTTCGGCAAGCAGGATTTCGCGCGGAGGCTGCTGGCCGCCATGCGCGCGGGTGAAACGGTCGGCATCCTGATGGACACCAACATGACGCCGCCTCAGGGCGTGTTCGTGCCGTTTTTTGGCATTGCCGCCTGCACCGCCAGCGGCCTGGCGCGGGTGGCGCTGAAGACGCAGGCTGCGGTAGTGCCGGGCTTCACCGTCTGGGACGCCGCCACGAGGAAATATCGCATCCACTTTGAACCGGCAATCGAACTGGTGCGCACCGGCAATGACGAGCACGATGCCGCGGCCAACACCGCGCTGTTTACGGCTGCAATCGAGCGATACGTCCGGCGATATCCCGAGCAGTGGCTGTGGGTGCATCGCCGCTGGAAGAGCCGCCCGCCCGGCGAGCCGCCGTTATACTGAACCGTGAACCACAGCCTGCCCGAGGTCGTGCTGTTCGATGTAGGCAACACGCTGCTGTTTCCTGACTGGCAGAGGATTCTTGCGCCGCTGGTGGAGCGCCATGCGGCGCCTACATCCGAGCAACTGCGCGAGACCGAGCGCGAAACCAAAGCTGCCTTCGACCGGCTCGCCGTCGGCAACCTGGATCGCGATTTCTGGCGGATGTTCTACGTGCGCCTGCTGCAGGTGGTCGGAATCGCCGATGACGCGCTGGTCACGAAGCTCACGGCTGCCACTCGCACTTCAGCCAACTGGGGGCGGGTTTTGCCGGGGACGCGGGCCGCGCTCGACCGCATCAGCAGCCGCTTCCGTATTGGCGTTATCTCAAATGCCGATGGCAAAATCGATCAGGTGCTGAAAGTTTGCGGCATTTGCGATTGCTTCCTCTCCATCACGGATTCAGGCATTGCGGGATATGAGAAACCGCGCCGCGAGATATTCGCGGCGGCGTTGCGCAGCATGAATGTTGCGCCTGGCCTTGCGCTTTATGTCGGCGACATGTACTCGGTCGACTATGTGGGAGCGACGGGTGCAGGCATGCAGGCGGTTCTGTTCGACGCGGCCGGCGCATACCGCGAAAGCGGCTTGCCGCGCGTGGAGTCGTTGCAGGAGCTGGAGCAGCGGCTGGGATCGGCGTAACGAGGCTCAATGGCAATCGTCGTGATCGGCGGGCATTCGCGCAATGTGGGCAAGACCAGCCTGGTGTGCGGCCTGGTGGCGGCGATGAGCGACTGTGGCTGGACGGCAGTGAAGATCACGCAGTTCGGCCACGGAGTTTGCTCGCGCCATGGCGAGCCCTGCGACTGCGCGCCCGCCGAGCTTGATCACGCTTACGCCATTGATGAAGAACACGACAGGTCAGGCCGTACCGACACCTCGCGATACCTGGCTGCCGGCGCGCGGCGCGCGCTGTGGGTGCGCACCCGCCAGGGCAAGCTGGCGGAAGCGATGCCTGAATTGCGCGGCCGGCTGGCGCAGGCCGCCAACATCATCATTGAATCGAACAGCGTGATGCGGTTCCTGCGGCCCGACGTTTACCTCAGCGTGTTGGATCCTCAAACTGAAGACTTCAAGGATTCGGCGCGGCTCTATCTTGATCGGGCTGACGCACTGGTGGTCCACGCGGCCTCGCAGGCCGCGTGGGCAGCGGGCGCGAAGTGGAATTCGGTGTCGCTGAAGCCGGCGGCCAATAAGCCGCAGTTTTCGGTCGCGCCGCCCACCTATTGCACAGCCGAAATTGTTGAATTCGTACGCCGCCGCCTGCAACTCGGCGAGCCGCGCTGCGCTTCGTAAACAGCACCCGGTTTTGTTCGCGCAATGACGCCAATTGTCAAACCGTTTGAGGTGCTGTTTGATGTGGCGGAGCGCTCCACGCTCGATCATCCGGCGTACGGGCCATACGGCAGTCTCGCCTTTCCTGCCGCGCACCGCGACCGGCCGTGGACTTACTCGAACTTTGTGCAGTCGATCGACGGCGTAGCCTCGTTCGGCGGGCTGCACGCGAGCGGCTCTGACATTTCACGCTCGGCCGAAGATCGCTGGCTTATGGACCTGTTGAGAGCGCACGCCGATGCGGTGCTGCTCGGCGTCAACACGCTGGTTGAAGAAACACAGCTTGCGCGCCAGACGGGCAGGGGCAATCCGCGTGGGCCGGTGTATGCGATTGCTGACGCCGGCTGCCGCGACCTGCGCGTGAAGCTCGGCCGCCGGCGCGAGATGAACATTTTCGTCACCGGTGCGGCCGCGCTGAACCTTGCCGATTACGCCGTGTTTGACGGTGAGCGCCTGGATGCGCTCATCATTACGACCGAGGTGGGAGCGCAGCGGCTGGCCGAGCGCAAGACGCATCCCCACGTCCGCGTGATCGTTGCGGGAGAAAATCAGTTCGTGGATTTGCCGCAGGCAATGCGGGTTCTGCGAAGTGGGCTGCGCATCGAATGGCTGCTGTGCGAAGGCGGCCCAACTCTCTACGGCTACATGGCGCGGGCCGGGCTGATTGACGAAAAGTTTGTTACGGTCTCGCCGCTTGAGATCGGGCTGCAAATTCCGCCGGAGCAGGCGCGCTCTGAGGCTGAGCAAAAGAGCCGGCCGAAGTTCCGCCCGACGACGTTCAACGCGCCAGGCTTTACGTTTGAAACTGCGCCGGCATGGCGCTGGATGAGCTGCCGCAGGGCCGGCGATCACCAGTTCAACCGCTACCGGCGCGCCTGACGGGCGTTTGCTAAACTGCCCGCGTGAGGCATGAGGCATCTCGGCTGCCCTGGTTGATGGCTGCGGCCTCGGGCGTGTTGCAGGTGCTCATTTTCCCGTCGCCTTCGCTGCCGCTGCTTGCGTGGATTGCGCTGGCGCCCCTGGTCGTCGCAATCCTTGGCCGCGCGGCAAGCTCTTCGAGCAACAACTACCACGCCCCGGGGCTGCTGCGATCGTTCGCGCTCGGCTATGTGTGCGGCGTAGTCTGGTACGCGGGAAGCTGCCACTGGATTTACCACGTCATGAACTCCTATGGCGGGTTGCAGCCGATGGTCGCCGCGCTCATCCTGCTCGGCTTTTGCCTTTACCTGGGGCTGTATCACGGGCTGTTTGGGCTGTTGCTGGCGCTTGCGGCGCGCGGACGCGAGCCGCATGTGGGGCGCGCATTGCTGCTCAGCCCTTTTCTGTGGGTCGCGGTTGAGCTGGCGCGCGCCCGCGTCACCGGCTTTCCCTGGGACCTGCTGGGGACGTCGCAGGTGAGCAACATTGCGCTAACCCGGGTTGCGACCTTTACCGGCGTCTATGGCGTTTCGTTTGAGATTGCCGTCATCAATTCAGGGTTCGCAGCGGCCTACCTGGTGCCGCTGCGCAAGCGTGGGACGCTTCTGGCCGGCGTGCTCGGCGTTGCCGTGTTGCTGCAGGCCGGCAGCCTCGTGCGTCCAGCTGCCGCCGCGCACGACAAAGTTGCAACCCTGGTGCAGGTTGATATTCCTATCCTTGAAGAGAATCAATGGACCGCGGCACGCTTGCGCAGCACGCTGAGCGGGCTTGAGCAGATCAGCATTCCGGCCGCGCGTGATGCCGAAGCCCAGCACGGCATTCCCGGCCTCATCATCTGGCCGGAATCGCCGGCGCCATTCTTTGCTCCTGATCCGGCGTTCCGTTCCGCCATGAGCGAGATGGCGAGCGTCTCCAACGCTTACGTTGTCGTGGGCAGCCTGGCCGTAAACCAGGCAGCAGGCGCCGATCGCCAGCAGATGTACAACTCGGCCGCACTGATTGCGCCGTCAGGCGCATGGGCCCAGCGCTACGACAAGATTCACCTGGTGCCGTTCGGCGAATATGTGCCTTACCGCGAGTTGTTTTCTTTTGCCGGCAAGCTGACGCGCGAAGTTGGCGATTTCAGCGCCGGCGCTGAGCGGCGGCCGCTCGATCTGGGCAGCGAGAAGCTGGGCGTGTTCATCTGCTACGAATCGATTTTTCCTGACGAAGTGCGGCAGTTCGCGCGCAGGGGAGCGCAGGCGTTCGTCAACATTTCAAACGACGGCTGGTTCGGCCCCACCGGCGCGCCGGGGCAGCACCTGAACATGGTGCGTATGCGCGCCATTGAAAACCGCCGCTGGGTGCTGCGTTCAACCAACACCGGAATTACGGCTGCCGTCGACCCATTTGGGCGAGTAGTGGCGCGTGCGCCGTCGGAGCAGCGGCTGGCGCTCAACGCGCCTTACGCCGAAATTTCAAGCACCACGTTCTACACCCGCCACGGCGATTGGTTCGCCTACGCGTGTGCGATAATCGCAGTGGCAGGACTCGTTTTCCTGCATCGCTCTCGAGGGTCGGGACGCCTGATATGGACGAAGAATTAGAACGCGAATACGCCGGCGTGCAAGCCAAAGTCCGCGACCTGAAGGAGTACCTTTGACGTTCCGCGGCTGACCTCACAGCTGCAGGAAATTGAGCGCCAGCTCTCGGCGCCTGACATCTGGTCGAATCCCGCAAAGTCACAGCAGATCATGCGCGAGCGCAAGCACCTGGAAGGCGAGCTCGCGCAGGTGCGCGAGTTGCAGCGCCGCACCGATGACATTGCCGCATATTTTGAGCTGGCGCGCGAAGGCGAAGAAGTTGGGCCGGAGCTGAAGCGCGAGATCACCGAGCTGCGCGAGCTGGCTGACAAGCTTGAAACTGAAGTGCTGCTTTCAGGCCAGAATGACGCGCTCAGCGCAATCCTGACTATTCATCCCGGCGCCGGCGGTACGGAATCGCAGGACTGGGCCGAGATGCTCTTGCGCATGTACCTGCGATGGGCTGAGCGGCAGGGGTTTGAAGCCACGGTAAACGACCTGCAGCCGGGCGAAGAAGCCGGCATCAAGTCGGCGACCATCACGATCAACGGCGAAAACGCCTACGGGCTGCTGACCAGCGAAATCGGCGTGCATCGCCTGGTGCGCATTTCACCGTTTGACCAGGCCAAGCGGCGCCACACGTCGTTTGCCAGCGTGTTCGTCTCGCCGGAAATCGATGAGAGCATCGACATCAACATCAAGCCCGAAGACCTGCGCATCGATACGTATCGCTCGGGCGGGCGCGGCGGCCAGCACGTCAACACCACCGATTCCGCGGTGCGCATCACGCACATTCCCACCGGCATTGTGGTGAGCTGCCAGAACGAGCGTTCGCAGCACAAGAACCGCGAACGCGGCATGAAGATCCTGCGCTCGAAGCTCTACGAGCACGAGCTGGAGAAAAAGCGCGCGGAAACCAAGAAGGTGGAAGACGCCAAGCTCGACATCGATTTCGGTTCGCAGATCCGTTCGTATGTGCTGCAGCCCTACCGCATGGTGAAAGATGTGCGCACCCGGCATGAAATCGGCGACGTGGACCGCGTGCTCGACGGCGACATCAATCCTTTTATCCGTGCCTACCTGCAGATGCGCCGCAACGGCGGTTCGGCGCCGATTTCCGAGAGCTGAAGCAAACCAAAGTCACATGGCGGCCCGTTTCGCTCCTGTTCCGGCTTGCCGATTCAGCGCAGAATGAAGATTCGCCATGTCAGCCGTTGCTGAAGCCATTCTTCGCGCCCAGGCGCCCCCGGGCGTCATGCGAAACGCCGCGCGCGGCGCGCTCTCCTTGCCCGCGGCCGACATGCTGAACATCCTGGTGCACCTGGCGGGCCAACCGGCGTGGTCTGCGGAAGCGACTGCGACCCTGGCCAATTTTGATGAACAGGCAATCCAGCAAGTGATTGGCGCAGCCGAAGCGCCGGTTGCCGTGTTGCGATACTTCACGGAGGCGGCGAATGCCCGGCCCGGCTTGCTGCCCGCGCTCATTGAAAATCCGGCGGTTCCAACGGCGGCGCTGGCCCGGCTTGCAGAAAAGGCTGCGGACAATTTTGAGGTATGGCTCACCAGTGGGCGAGTGCACTCGGCCGGTGACGTGCTGAACGCGCTTGCGCGCAACCCGCAGCTCCCGGCGCGCATGCTTGAACACGTAAAGCAGCTCCTGGCGTCCGCGCCCGAGGCGCCTTCTGAAGCCAGCCCGTACGAGAGCCCAGCGGTGGAAGCCAGCGAATATGAGCTGAAGCACGCGGCCGAAATCGCCGCCGCGGAAGGCATTCCGTTTTTCCTGGTCGACGCTCAGCAACAGGAGGCTGCCGATCTGGAAGAAGACGAAGGGCGCGTGACCATGCTGCAGAAGATCGCGGCGCTGAAAGTCGGCGAGCGCATCAAGCTGGCCATGCTCGGAACGCGCGACGAGCGCTTTGTGCTGATTCGCGACACCAACAAGGTCGTTTCCATGGCAGTGCTGGAATCGCCGAAAGTCGGCGAAACCGAGATGGAAACCTATGCCGCGATGAAGAACGTACAGGAAGATGTGTTGCGCGGCATCTCACGCAATCGCCGCTTCATGAAGCATTACGGAGTGGTGCGCGCGCTGGCCAACAATCCGCGCACCCCAATTGATATCGCCATCCCTCTGCTGCCGCACCTTACACCGCTCGACCTGCAGCACCTGGCGAAGAACAAAAATATCTCTGAAACCGTGCGCAAGCTGGCGCTCAAGCTGTTTCGCACCAAGAGCGAAGGCCGCGGCTAGACACGCTCAGCTAAAATACGGGCGTGCCGCAGAGCGAAGCTGACCGAATTTCCGAACTGCTAAAGAGCGTCCGCACGATCGCGGTGGTAGGACTCTCTTCGAGCCCCATGCGGCCTAGCTATGGCGTGGCCGCATACATGCAAACCCAGGGCTACCGCATCATTCCGGTCAATCCTGAGATTAAAGGCGCGCTGGGCGAGAAGGCGTACGCAACGCTTGGTGACGTGCAGGAAAAGATCGACGTCGTCAATATCTTTCGCCGGTCGGAGTTTGTGCCCGAGGTGATTGATGCGGCTATTCAAATGAAGCCGGCAGCCATCTGGATGCAGGAAGGCGTGGTTCATGAGCAGGCGGCTGAAAAAGCCCGCCGCGCCGGGATTTTCGTAGTGATGGACCGCTGCATTCTGAAGGAACACCGCAAACGCGCCAGGTAAGAACGGTTTGCAACCCAGATCGCGACCGTGTGCGCTTCACTTGTCGTCGCGAGTGCTCTTCTGGTTCGCCCGCTTCTTCAGGCGTTCGATCTCTTCCATCCTCTCGGCCAGCTTGCGTTCCAGCCCTTCCATGGTCGGGTGATAGTAGCGGCGGTCCTGCAGATTGTCAGGCAGGCACTGCATATCGGCGACGCGCTGTTCCAGGTCGTGCGCGTACTGGTAGCCCTTGCCGTAGCCGGCATGCTTCATCAGGCCGGTAGGCGCGTTGCGCAGATGCAGCGGAACCGGCTGCGCCGCGGTTTCTTCCACGTCGCGCTGAACGGCGCCATAGGCTTCATAAATGGCATTAGATTTTGGCGCCAGTGCCAGGTAGGCGACCGCTTCGGCAATTGCCAGTTCGCCCTCAGGGGTACCTAAGAAATCGTAGGTGTCGCGCGCCGCCAGCGTGATGCGGAGCGCATCCGGATCTGCCAGGCCGATATCTTCAACCGCCATGCGTACCACGCGGCGAGCAATGTAGAGCGGGTCTTCGCCGGAATGCAGCATGCGGCCGAGCCAGTAAAGCGCGGCGTCCACGTCGCTGTTGCGCACGGATTTGTGCAGCGCCGAGATCAGGTTGTAATGCTCCTCGCCGGCTTTGTCGTAGAGCAGCACGCGCTTTTGCAGCGCCTCGCGCGCAACTTCAGCGCTGATGGTTGCAGGCTTGCCTTCGGCCGTTCCCATTGCCAGGGCTGCTGCTACTTCAAGCGCGTTATATGCGCTGCGGGCATCGCCGCTGGCGTAGGAGGCAATCAGCGCCAGCGCATCATCGTCAGCGGTAAGCTGGCGCTCTCCGAAGCCGCGCTCGCCATCTTCCAGCGCACGTCGCAGCAGCAGAACAATCTGCTCTTCCGCCAGCGGCTTCAGGATGTACACGCGGCTGCGCGACAGGAGCGCGGAAATAATTTCAAACGATGGATTTTCCGTGGTCGCGCCGATCAGCCGGATGTTGCCTTTTTCCACGTGCGGCAGGAATGCGTCTTGCTGCGCCTTGTTGAACCGGTGAATTTCATCGATGAATACGATGGTGCGCGTTCCATACTGCCGCGCCTTTTCGGCTTCAGCCATGACCTGCTTGATTTCCTTGATCCCCGCCAGCACCGCCGAGAACTCCACAAACTCGGCGCGCGTCATGTGCGCAATGATGTGTGCCAGCGTGGTCTTGCCCACGCCGGGCGGTCCCCAGAAGATCATGCTGGCCGGATCGTCGCGCTCAATTTGAACGCGCAGCGGTTTTCCGGGAGCGAGCAGATGTTCCTGGCCCACGAATTCATCGAGCGTGCGAGGCCGCATTCGGTCGGCCAGCGGCCGTGGCGCGCGCTCCTCCATCTCGCGCTTGCGCGATGAATGCTCCTCCGGCTCCGGCAGGTTCTTGAAAAGACCCATCGCGCGCGAGTGTAGCACTCCAATGGCGAATGGGCTTGCGGCAAGGCGCCGTGCGGCTGGAAGCATGAGCAGCACCGCAGTTGCGGCGACCGGCATGTAGCTGCGGCATACGCTGCTAACCGGCCGGTCAGCTCATTCGCACGACGACTTTGCCGAATGTGGCATTTGATTGGAGACGCTCATGCGCGGCGCGAATTTCGTCGAGCGGGAATTCGCTATCCACCACCGCCCGCAATGCCCCCCGCTCGAACAGCGGCAGCACTTCCGTCGCGAACTTTTGCACGGCGATGATTCGCTCCTCGAGTGGGCGCGCCCGCATCACCGTGCCCCGAATAGTGAGGCGCTTGGACATCACGCTGCCCAACGCCAGCTCGGCCCGGCCGCCGCCAACGGTTCCCACCAGGATCAGCCGTCCTTTGAGCGCCAGAGCGTCAACCGCCGCGATCGCGTAGGGGCCCCCGACCAGGTCGAGCACAACGTTGAAGCCGGACCCGTCGGTCCATTCCCGCGTGTGCCGCGGCAACTCAGCGATGGGATCACGAACCACAGCGCCCTCGGCGATGCCGTAATCGCGAGCGCGCTCGATCTTGTCGGGCGTACGCGAAGTGCCGTAGGCGACGGCGCCGATGGCCTGAGCGAGCTGAGCGGCCGCCAGGCCGACACCGCTGCCGACGGCGGGAATCAACACGCGCTCACCGGACCGCAGCTCAGCTTGCGCGATCATCGCGTCATGCGCCGTGATGAACGCCTCCGGCACTGCCGCAGCCTCGCTCCAACTCAGCTTCTCCGGCACCTCGGCCACCGCGCGCTCGTGGATTACGAGGAATTCAGCGTGCGCGCCGCCGCCCACGAGGCCAAGCACGCGCTGGCCCGTGCGCCACATTCGCGCCCGGCTGCCGCACTCCGCTACTTCGCCGGCGAATTCAAGCCCCGGAATGTCGGCGGGCCAGCCTGCGGGCGCGGGATACTTGCCTTGCCGCTGCAGCAGGTCAGCGCGATTGAGTGCGCTGGCGCATATTCGCACCAGGATTTCATCGGGCCCGGGAATCGGGCGCGCTGCGTCGCGCACCACCAGCACTTCAGGCCCGCCGGCGTGCGTGATGACTACAGCGCGCATCGTAAGTCCACTCACAGCTTCTCCTGTCTCAACGCCGCGTTCGCTTACGCGCGAGTGCGGCTGAAGGCGCGTCATCGCCGTTAAGCGGGCTGCCGTTGATTTCCATCATCGCAGCCTGCCGGGCGCCAGTTGCAGCCTGAGGACGCGAATTCCACAGAAATCCGCGGGCCGCGGGCCTAAAGCATTGACGCTGTTTTCCTGCTCGCGGAGAATCCATTTATTCCATGTTCATTTATCTCTCAGGCGCCATCGAGTATGCGCCCGCCGGCGGCGCGGGCTGGCGCGCGGAGATCACGCCGGTGCTGCAGGCGTGCGGACATGAAGTTTACGATCCCGCGCTCGACGTGAAGAAGAACCTGAGCGACGAAGAGCTGCTGCACTTTCGCGGCTGGAAGGCCGCCGATCTTCCGCGCTTTCAGCAGGCAATCCGCAAGATCATCGATTACGACCTTGATTTGATCGAGCAGCGAACCGACGTGGTGCTTGCGTATTGGGACGAATACGCCATGCGCGGCGCCGGCACCCACGCCGAGCTGAGCGTTGCGTATCGCTGCGGTATTCCGGTGTATCTGGTGCTCGGAATGCCGGTCGAAAAAGTGAGCGGCTGGATCCTGGGCTGCGCCACCAGGGTGTTTTCGAGCTTTGCCGAAGCGGAAGAGTTGTTCCAGCGCGATGGTATTGAGCTCGCCATGATGGGTGAGGGCGGCTCACGGCGCTAAATCATTTGCCGGAATGGTGACGAATGAACCTTGCATCACGCAACATCGGCTGGATTGAAGTGGTCTGCGGCCCTATGTTCTCCGGAAAGAGCGAAGAACTGATCCGGCGGCTGCGCCGTGCTGAAATTGCGCGGCAGCGGGTGCAGATCTTTAAGCCCACGATCGACCAGCGCTACTCTGAAGACCACATTGTTTCGCACAGCGAGCTGCGCATCCGCTCTGAATCGGTGCGTGACGCCGCCGATGTGCAGGCGCGCCTCGATTGGCGCACCGAGGTCATCGGCCTCGACGAAGCGCAATTTCTTGGCCACGACATTATCGATCTCGTGGTTCGCCTGGCCGACATGGGCAAGCGCATCATCATCGCCGGCCTTGACACTGATTATCTCGGGCGTCCGTTTCATCCCATGCCTGAGCTGCTCGCGGTTGCCGACGAGATCACGAAGACGCTGGCGATCTGCATGCAGTGCGGCAATCCTGCCAAGCACACGCAGCGGCTCATCAATTCGGCGGACCTGGTGGTTGTGGGCGCTGCGGGAATGTATGAAGCGCGCTGCCGCCGTTGCTTTGAGCCCAACCTGACCAAGCCTGTCGCAGGGAAGAATGGCAGCCCGGTGGTGGAAACCCAGCCGGCGACCACTGCTGCCCTGCAGCCGCAGTCGGCCGGGTGATTCGGCTTGCGATCACGCTGTCGTAGCCAGGGCTGCGGTTTGCGCTGAAGCTGCTGCGGGATTTTCCGCACCGAGAGCCGTGCGCTTTCTTATCCAGACGCAGCCGCCGAGGGTTGCGATGACCATCGTCCAGGGCACGATTGGCGTACTCCAGAACAGCGGCGTGGCATAACTGAGCAACGCAAACCAGGCCAGCGTCATGAGCAGGCCGGCGAACAGCGGAGCGCGCCTCTGCTCTGAACTGATCGGCACGTCATAACGGGCCAGCGCCTCGATCATCATGGCAAACGGAAACGCAGCCACGAGATCGACCAGGTAATGCTCGCCGGTGCCGAGCGTCGCCAGCACGGTAAAGATCACGAAGGTCAATGCCACCACGCGCACCCAGACGCCTAGACCTCGCGAGTTCCACCACGCCAGCAGCACCCACGCCATGTGCAGCGAA
>JAJPJZ010000015.1 GCA_021323935.1 Terriglobia bacterium
TCATGGGGCGGCAGTTGATCATCGCGCAAGGACTCGCGGGCGGCGACCCGGCACAGGAGATCGACGACCACGCCGTTGCCGAGGGAGCAGACCTCGCGTAGAAGGCTCGCGCCGGTTCAGTCTTTAATATCGGGTTTGACTCCTCAGCCAGGACGCCCGCGAAAGATTACCGGCTTGCGAGCTTCCAGGTAATGCCGCCGTCGCGGCTCGTCCATTGCTGATCGGCTGAGGTGCGAAGCTGGATAATTTCGTGCCTGGTGCCGCTGACGACGATTGAGAGCACGTCGCCTTCAAGTTTGTGCTCGCCGTCAGCGGGCGTGATGGGCGTCCAATGGCTGCCTGCGTCGGCGCTACGGAACAAAGCGCCGTGATCGCCACCTGCCCAGACATCATTCTCGCTGGTCGTTACCGCGCGGAAAGCGGCGGGCGCGCCTACGTCCACCGGTTGCCACGCTGAATTGCCGGCGTTCTGAGGCGAGCGCTGAAGCACGCCTTCGGGTGTCACTCTCCATTGCGCGGGTGATTCGGCGTTGAGGGTCGCAGCGCGCCGCGCGAGGTTAGCGCTGCTCTGGAGCGCGGCATTGGCGGCTGACACCTCAACCGACTCCCTGGCCGCGCCTGCTGTGCCGCTCGGCGTGGCTAGTTGCGGGCGCGCAGCGGGCGCGCTTTGTGGCTGCGTGACCTCACGCTGGTTCTTCTGTGCGGCGGCGGATTCAACGTCTCGAGCTGATGCTTGCAGTTGTCGCTGTTCTGCGGCTTGCGCGGGCGTCGGAGGCGCTGTTGCGAGAGGAGCCGGAAGCGCCGGTTGCGCCGCAGTTGCCGAAGGCGCGTTGTTGCCGGTGACGCGCTCGCCTGGCAAATTGCCTGCTGGTGGCGTGCTCGCGCCGGCATCCTGCGCATTACGCCTGGTTTGCGCGCGGAATACATCGACGTTAGCGGCGCTTTGCGCGGGCGCGCCCGCGACGCTGCCTGGGCGCGGCGGCGGGCTTGCACTCCCCGGCGCAATTGCGATCCCGTTGGCAGATGGCGACGCAACCTGAGCAGTTGGCTGAGCAGCCTGGCCCTCCGGCGGATTCGCTCGCGCACTCAACGTCGCTGCGGGCTTTTCTATCCGCAGCAGCACGGTGGCGCTGACGGCCAGTACGGCAAGCGCTCCTACCAATCCAATGCGCCACGCAATCGGGCGGCGCCACAGGCTCTGGGGCGCGGCGGCCGGCGCTTCCAGGGGCACAGCGGCCAGCGCGACCACTTCGCGGCACTCGGCGCACTCGCCCAGATGCGCAAGAGCAAAAGCGCGTTCGCGGCCGCGAAGGCGGCGCTCGGCAAGTGCGGCCAGCAAGTCGGCATCAAGATGCGGCGACGCGCTGTGCTGCTCCGCCAGTCGAGTGCGAACGAGTTGTGCAAAATCGGCCAAGGAGACCCTATTCAAAGAACGCCCAAACTGCTGCTTCTTGCAATCAAATTGTGCGCGGCTCACGGCCCCGAGTCGCGGCTTGCACGCAAACCTGAGCGAACATCGACCGTGAGGTCACGCACATCGGCCTCAAGCGCTTCCTGCGCCTGCCGTTTGCTCATGCCGCTTTTTTCAAGGTGGTGGGCCACCCGCTTGCGTAGCCGCGAGGTGATTTTGCTCAAGCGCCGGCTCACGCTCGATTCATGAAGTGCCAACACATTGGCGATCTCCGCCAAGGTTTTGCCATCGAGAAAATACGAAGCCAGAATAAATTTATCTTCCGCTTCAAGCTCGCTGAGCGCGGCGTTGACGGCGCGTTCAATGCGAGCGTCGGCAGGCGTGACCGCAACCGGCTGCGGCGCGGCAATTTGCGTCCCGGCTGACTCCTGCTCTTCCAGGCTGACGAGCCGTGACTGCGCACGATACCGATTCACGAACTCCTGCGCCAGCACCGTGCGCAGCCATCCTAAAAGCGAGCCGCGCCCGCTGTACGACGCGAGCTTTGAGACGCGCCGCCCGTCGCGAACCGTGGTGCCGTAGAGCTCGGCGTAAAGGCCGTCGGCCAATTCGCGCCCGCGAGCCTCGTTGCGTGCAATGGCAAATGCGGCCTCGTAAAGCCTGGCGCGAAAGCGCGCCAGGAAAACTTCCCATGCCCGCCCATTTCCGGCGGCGCAGGCCTGCGCCAGCGCCAGGTCTTCAAGCTGCAGGCTGCTCAGCAGGTCAGCAGTTTCGGTGGCGCTGCAGCCCGCAAAATAGCGCTGGGCAATGCACTGCAGCACGGCGATGAAATCCGATTCGGCAATGCCGTATTGCGCGGCGCGCGAGCGCGCGTAGAGTTCAGCGCATAGCTCCCGCAGCTCCGGATTGGCTGCCGGCAAAGCAGCGCTTTGTGCCGCGCGTGAGCTGAGGCCCATTGCTGCTCGATGGTAGCAATTCTGGATTTAAATTCTTCAGGAATTCGCGGCAGGAGCATGGAAGCCGCGGCCCGCAAACAACGCGGTGCCGAGCGCGGCGCCCGGAGAGCGGGCCGAACCGGCGGTGCAGGCGAATTAAATTCCGCCGAGGTTGCGCAAACGCGAAACCGGATCGGCGGCCTCGCGGCTGCGCGCCAGCAGCATGGCGGCCGTTACCCAAACAACAGCGACGAAGGCGCGGCGCAGATATCTCATGCCTGAATTTTGGAATGCTGAGCCGGGCCTGTAAACGTGCTGTTGGTAATGTTAGGCGAAAGCGATAGTAACCAGTGAGATTACACGCCGGTCACGCCGCGGTGGTTTCGCCGCCCAGCAACGTCAGCACTTCGCCCGTGATGTAGCTGGAATCGGCTTCGGAAGCGAAAAACACGAACGATGGAGCAATTTCTTCCGGCTGCGCCGGCCGCTCCATCGGAACCTTCTGGCCGTGCTTCCCTGCCTCTTTGGCGTCTTTATCGGCGACGTTCAGCGGCGTCCAAACCGGGCCGGGGGCAACGCAGTTCACGCGAATGCCGCGCTCCACCAGGTTTTGCGCCAGTGACTTGGTAAAGGCGTGGATGGCCCCCTTGGTCGAGGCATAATCCAGCAACTGGCTGCTTCCCTGCAGGCCGGTGATGGAGCCGGTGTTCACGATGGCGGCGCCGGGTTTCATGTGCGCCAGCGCGGCTTTCGCCATGTAGAAGTAGCCAAAGATGTTGGTGCGGAAAGTGTGCTCCCACTGCTCGTTGCTGACCTCGGCAATGCTCTCCTGGTGCTGCTGGAAGGCGGCATTGTTTACCAGGATATCGAGTTTGCCGAACTGCTGGACCACGCTTTCTACGGCGTCATTGCAGAATTCCGGATCGGTAACGTCACCCGGAATCAGCAGGCAGCGGCGTCCGCTTTGCTCAACCGCGCGGCAAGTTTCTTCGGCGTCGGCCTGCTCCTGCGGCAGGTAAAGAATGGCAACGTCGGCGCCTTCGCGGGCGTAGAGCACCGCAACCGCGCGGCCGATGCCGGAATCGCCGCCGGTGATGAGCGCGACTTTGTCCTGCAGCTTGTTCGCGGGCCGGTAGTGCGAGCCTTGGTAGCGCGGCTTCGGGTCCAGGTCTTTTTCGAGGCCTGGCTTGGGCTGATGCTGCGGCGGAAATGGCGGCTTGGGCTGTTTCAATTTGCCGGCGGGCGGCGCAGGCTGGGTTGACTGTGCGCGCCGGGGGAACTCGCGAATGTTGCTGGGCTTTGCGGCTTGGCCGGCTTCGGGCTTTTTCTGCTGGTCGTTGGTGGCAGCGCTTTCAGGCTTGATGGGCTTTTTTTCAGGCATGACACTGGCTCCAGATCACTGAAGATTTCGATGCGCAGTAGCAACAACCGCGATGGCACAATCGCAGGCACTACCGCCCCGGCAGCAGGCTGTGGATCAACTCTCGTGTGCGCTCCACCCAGCCATCGGTGAGCGACCACGGGCTGGGCTGCTGCAGGACGTGCAGAGTGCCGCGTTTCTCCAGAACTTCGTAGTCGCTGCTGCCGCCCGCTTTGCGGGAAAAGCGGATTGACACGCGCGCCGGGCCCACCCGCAACCCGCGCAGAGTGATTTCGGGCAGCCACTCAGGCAGGTGCGGATTGACGAACAATGTCTTGAACGGAGCGTAGGGATACAAGCCAAGCAGCGCCTGCAGCGCGCAGAACAGCGATGATGCCGACCAGGCCTGCGGCCAATCGGCCCGGGGATACACCGCCGGGAAAGGATGCTGCTGGTCGCGCTGGTGCCCGCTGATCACTTCAGGCAGGCGGTAATAATCAAACAGCGAGGTCGCCTCGAACAGCGCGCGGCAGAGCGTCTCGGCGGTTTCATACAAGCCAAACCGCACCATCGCCAGCGGGAACACGCCGTTCTCAACCGGCCAGACGGAGCCGCGGTGATAGCTGAACGGATCGTAGCTGGGGTGCTCGGCCGAGAGCGTCCTGACTCCCCAGCCGCTGAACAGGTCAGGAGCAACAAAGCGCTTCGCCACTTTCGGCGCCAAGGCCTGATCGACGATGCCGCTGGCCAGGCAGTGACCGGGATCGCTGCCGATCGAGCGCACTTGGCGTTTGCCAGGATCGAGCGCCATCGCGAAGTAGTTCAGGTCGTCCATCCAGAACTTGTCGTTGAAGCGCTTCTTCAGCTCACGCGCTTCATTGAACATTTTCTTCGCAATGTCTTTCCGGTCGAGCGACCACAGCACGTCAGACATCAGCAGCTTTGAAACGTAAACGAAGGCCTGCATCTCGCAGGTAGCAATCGGATCCGGCACTTGGTTGCCGTCTTCATAAACCAGAGCATCGCCAGAATCCTTCCAGCCCTGGTTTTTCATGCCCTGTTCAGAGCGCGTGCGGTACTCGTAGAAGCCGTCGCCATCGGAATCCAGGTACTGGTCGGCCCAGCGCAGCGCGCCCAGCGCGGTGTTGACCAGGGGCGCGACCAGCGCGCGATCGCCCGTCCAGTGCCACAAGGATGCCA
>JAJPJZ010000275.1 GCA_021323935.1 Terriglobia bacterium
ACGCTCGATTCGCGGCCCACCACGAACGGGGTCATCATGAACGGAAAGATGACCATGTCGCGCACGGGCATCATGGGAAGCTTGCGGGATTCGAATTTTTCCTTGATGGTCGCCACAGTTGTCCTTTGGGATGGTTCCTGAGGCCATTATATCGAAGCCGGCGGACGCGCCCGCGTCGAAATGCGGCGGCGAATCGGGAGCGGTATTGGGAAAAAGGGTTCAGGCGGTGTGGGCCGCGCGCGGCGCCTTTCAAGCCGGCCGCCGATTCGTATAATCGCGGCATGGCAGAGCTTGAAGTCACGCCGAGGACCAAACTGGGCCGCCTGCCCGACCGCGGGCGGCATGACCGCGACACCATCAACGCGATCCTGGATGAAGGTTTTGTGTGCCACGTGGGCTTTGTGGCCGACGGGCAGCCGTTTGTGATTCCGACCGGTTATGGGCGCAAGGGCGACAACATTTATTTTCACGGGTCTGCCGCCAGCCGCATGCTGCGCAACTTGAGCAAGGGCCTTCCGGTGTGCGTGACGGTGACGCTGGTGGATGCGCTGGTGCTGGCGCGCTCGATTTTTCATCATTCGATGAATTACCGGTCGGTGGTGGTGCTGGGCACCGCAACCCTGGTTGAAGAGGCGGCGGAAAAATGGGAGGCGCTTCGGGTCATCAGCGACAACATTATTCGTGGGCGGTGGGACGAGGTGCGCGAGCCGAACGAGCAGGAGTTGAAGGCCACGGCGGTGATGAAGCTGCCGATTACGGAAGCTTCGGCGAAGGTCAGGACCGGGCCGCCCAAAGACGACCAGCAGGACTATGACCTGCCGATCTGGGCGGGCTTGCTGCCGCTCGAGACGCGGCCGCTGCCGCCGGTCGCTGATCCGGCGATGAAGATGCAGGCCGAGGTGCCGGCCAGCGTGAAAGGTTACAAGCGGTAGGAAGAAAGTCGCGCACGCGGAACGGCGCGCGCGCGCCCTCCCTTGGTCAGTGGCCAGATGTGCCACACATCATGGTCAAAGCATGGCTGAGGGTTCACTGCGATTGCCGTGGCTCGGTTGGCGGGTTTCTCAAATCGAGGTGGAGATGAGCAGCGCTGCCGCCCTGCATGTTGCCAGAGGTCGTGAGGCGGTCGCGGGACGCCGGCGCAAGGGTCAGGCACTGGGCTGGTTGGGGGCGAACAGGTGGCGCCGGCACTCGTGCGATTCGAAGTCGGCCTGGACTTCAGCCGGGACGGAGGAATCGGCGGCGTGGAAGGCGGTGGACCAATCGCACTCGGAGCAGCAGCAATCCACCGGGCCCGAGATCCAGCCGAACTGAATAAGCTTGCGTTGCCTCATGGCAATTGCTCCGCGCTTTGAGTGCGCAAAACTGGTTATGGTCGCTTGCTGGCCCGCGGCCCGCTTCCCTGCCGTGCAGGTTTTGTGGCGCTGCAGGGTTGGGTGTGCGGCTCAACGAAAAAGCGCCCGGCCACTCCCGGCACGAAGGTTTGCGTGCTGGGGGGCACGGGACGCTTTCCGTTTTTACCCACGTCAGTTTGCACCGGTTCGGCTGGGCAGATGAACTGAACAGTCCCGATGCTCGGTAAGCGATCGTTTAATCGCCGGCGTAGGATGTTGCGACGGGCGGCGCGAGGCCGGTACCGTCAAAACTTGCGCTTGCGGCCGTAACTTCGGCGTCGCGCATTTTATAAAGCAGGGCGCGATAGCTGATGCTGAGGGCCTTGGCGGCGCGCCTGCGGTTCCAGTTATGGACCTGCAGGACGCGGAGAATGACTTTGCGTTCAACGTCGCGCGTGGCCTGGCGGGTGAGCGCCTTGAGCGAAACCTTGCCGTCAGGCGGAATATCGAAATCGAAGGTGGGCTCGCGGCGCGCCTGCAGCTCGGTGGTCACGACTTCTTCGTTGCCGAGAATGACGTAGCGCTTCATCAAATTGGCGAGCTCGCGGATGTTGCCGGGCCAGTGGTAGCGATGCAGGACCTGCATGAGCTCAGGCGAAAGCAGGGAGGCGCGGCGGCCATACGCCTGGTTGTAGCTATCGATGAAGTAGGCAATCAACTGCGGCAGATCAGCGCGGCGCTCGCGCAACGGCGGCAGGTGCAGGTTGACGACGTTAATGCGGTAGTAAAGGTCCTGGCGGAACAGGCCTTCGGCGATTTCGTGTTCCAGGTCGCGGTTGGTGGCGCAGACGACGCGAACTTCAACTTTACGGTCTTCCTGTGCGCCGATCTTGCAGAATTGGCCGTCCTGCAGGAGTTGGAGCAGCTTGGCCTGGAGGCTGAGCTCGAGCTCGCCGATTTCATCGAGGAACAGGGTGCCGCGATGGGCCATTTCAACCCGGCCGGGCTTTGAGCCAACGGCGCCGGTAAATGCGCCACGCTCGTAGCCGAACAGCTCCGATTCCATCAGGGTGGCGGGAATGGCGGGGCAATTGACCTTGACGAACGGGCCATGCGTCCACGGGGAACGGGCATGGATGAGCGACGCGATCACTTCTTTGCCGGTGCCGCTCTCGCCTTCAATGAGCACGGAAACGTTGGCTGAAGCGACGCGATCGAGGCGCGCGCGGATCTCACGCATGCCCGGCGTTTGGCCGAAAACGACGGCCTCGGGCGGCAATGGACCCGTATGTCTGCCTGCCAACCCCACACTTGAAGCCAAAGAAACGTCTCCTGGCGAGAACGCGAAGCGCGCGTTCCGGCCCTGGCTGATGCGAGAGGCAAGGCGACCTGCGCTTTGCCCGGCTGCGCTCAGCATGCAAATTTGAAATCAGCGAGTCCTTACATTGCACACTTAGCGCCAAAGCTGCAGGGCTGGGCGGTGGAAAAAGCAGGAAATCTAAGTTGCTGAATCAGTTGACTAAGTCACAGGGAGCAAAGCACTTCGAGATGGATTGGGAGCGCGGCGGGGCGGCGGGGCGATTGTGAAAACATTTTCACTTGGGGAAGCCGGTTTCCACCTGAGCGCGGCCAATGGATCGAGATAAGCAGAAAACCGGCGCGAATGGGAAAATGGGGTAAGTACGGGGGCGGGAAATTAGGAGATGCCACGGGGCGAAGTTCCAAGCTTTTTCCTAAATGTCGCAAAATAATGCAGTTTTCCTTGACTCCACCCCCCGGGTATGGCTTACTTAAAGAGACAATCAGTTCCCCTGGAAGCCACTCCGCACGCTGCCTGACGCAAGTTCCCTCCCCTTAAAGACGGTGGGCTGACGCGAGCGCACTGCTGTGCTCGCCGCGGTGTGGTGCGAGCTTCCCGAGAACCGTTTCGGAGCACCCATTGGCATCGGCACAACAAGCGACCATGCAGGCCCTCGGCAACAGCACCGATGATGCCCTGCAGGAGGAATTCCGGCGCCGCTTTGTTGCCCTTGCGTCTGTTGCACATGAATTAAAGACCCCACTGGCCATCATGGGGGGCTATACCGAGCTGCTGTTGAGCGGCGGGGTGGGCCCGCTGAACCAGCGCCAGCGCGATGTGCTGGAAGAAATGATGGCGAGCGGCGAGCGGCTGCGCAAGTTCGTTGAGGACTTCCTCTCGTTCAGCGCCATGCA
Organism: Terriglobia bacterium; assembly: GCA_021323935.1. Taxonomy (GTDB): domain Bacteria; phylum Acidobacteriota; class Terriglobia; order Terriglobales; family Acidobacteriaceae; genus JAFAIN01. Next base: position 3,546 of record JAJPJZ010000275.1, read on the forward strand.
GACGGGCAAGCTGAAGATGAACTTTGAGCTTGCCGACATGAACGCGGCGGTGGCCGAGGTGTGCAGCGTGTGGAAGACGCAATTTGAGGCCAAGGGCGTGGTGCTGAAAATTGTGCCGTCGTTCGGCCTGCAGCCGCTGGTGTTTGACTCGCTGAAGGTGCAGCACGTGATTTCAAACCTGCTGCAGAACGCATTGAAGTTCACGCCGGAGGGCGGGACGGTGGAAGTTGGGCTGGAGCCGTTCTTCTGGGAGCGGCGAACCGACCATCATCCGCTGAACGGCAAAGACCGTCGGAACAGAACGAAGGTTACGCATAATTCGGTGCGCATCTGGGTTTCAGATACCGGGCCTGGTATTGCGCCAGAGTTCCACCAGGAAATTTTTGAAGATTTCCGCATGCTGCCCTATGCCAAGAAGGTGAGCGGCGCGGGGATCGGACTTGGGCTGGCGATTGCGCGGCGATTAGTACACGCGCATTCCGGCAAGATTTGGATTGAAAGCGAACCAGCACACGGCAGCAAGTTTTGTTTTTTGGTCCCGGTGCAGCCTAACGTTGAAGGAGACCGATGAACTCCCAGCCACGCATTCTTGTAGTTGATGATGAACCCAGCATGCTGCGATACATGCAGACACTGCTCGAGACCGGAGACTACCACGTGGAAACTGCCACGAACGGGGTCGAGGCGGTGAAGCGGCTGGAGCAGAACCCCACGCCCGATCTGGTGCTGATGGATCTGCTGATGCCGCAGATGGATGGATTGCAGGCGCTGGAGCGCTGCCGGCAGATCCGGCCGGGGTTGAAGGTGGTGATGCTGAGCTGCGTAAGCGACACCAAGAAAGTGGTGGAGGCGATTCGGCTGGGCGCGCAGGATTATGTAACCAAGCCGTTCCACAAGACCGACCTGGACGCGGTGCTGAAGCGGCTGTTGCCGGCGCAGGCGCCGGAGACGGCGATGCCCGCGGCCAACACGGAAGTGGAAGAGCTGAGCGACGACCTGTTCTTTGTGGCGGCCAGCCCGGCGATGCGGAAGATCCGCAGCCAGGTTGGGCTGGTGGCGAACGTGGATATCCCGGTGCTGATTTTGGGTGAAAGCGGCACGGGCAAGGAGATCCTGGCGCGGCTGATCCACAAAATGTCGCCACGCGCGCACCGTACGTTTTTGAAAGTGAACTGCGCGGCGCTGCCGGCAGACCTGCTGGAATCGGAGCTGTTCGGTTATGAGCCGGGGGCATTCACGGGCGCAGACCGGTCGAAGCCCGGCAAGTTCGAGCTGTGCAACAAAGGCACGATCCTGCTGGATGAAATTGGCGAGATGCCGCCGACGCTGCAGGCCAAGCTGCTGCACGTGCTGCAGGACGGGCAATTTTCGCGGCTGGGCGGGCGCACCACCATCAAGGTGGATGTTCGGGTGCTGGCGGCGACGAACATCAACATCCAGGAAGCGATCCAGACCAAGAAGCTGCGCGAAGATCTTTATTACCGGCTGAATGCCTTCACGCTGCGGCTGCCGCCACTGCGCGAGCGCAAGGAAGAGATCCCGATCCTGCTGAAGCACATGATGGCGCGCATGGCGGAAAGCTACGCCAACGCTCCGCTGCCCATTACGCCTCCGCTGGCCGATGCCTGCCTGCGCTACTCATGGCCGGGGAACCTGCGCGAGCTGGGAAACTTTGTGAAGCGCTACCTGGTGCTGCGCGACGAGAACCTGCTGATCCATGAGCTGGATTCGCAGAGCAACGGAAACCGCGGCGGCGACCCGGATATCGCGACCGAGCACACCGGCGGGCTGAAATCGCTGGTGCGCAGCCTGAAAGACCAGGCCGAGGGCGAAGCCATTCGCCGGGCGCTGGAGCAGACCAACTGGAACCGGAAGAATGCGGCAGCCATGCTGAACATCAGCTACAAAGCGCTGCTGTACAAGATTCGCCAGTATGGGCTGGAGCCTCCACCGCATCGCTCGCGCTTTAGAGCGACGGCAGGCGGACTGTAAGTTTCGACATTGGTGATCGGGCCGGGATGAAACCCGGCCTTAACTTTTGCGCGCAGCCGGCGGAGGCGGCTCCGACCCTTGTTGAGCGCGGGCTGTGCGGCGAAAAGGTCGCTGTAATTGTGGAGCGGCAGGGAGCTTCGGCGCAGAGGCGGACTCAGGGCTTGACTGGCTTGTTTCCGCGAAACAGGTCGCGCGCCAGCGCCTGCAGAAAAGGCCCACCCCAGAAGCCCACCGACAGCACGGCGCCGAAGAGGAAGACGGCACGCACGCTGGCAACGCCCTGCGGACTCCAATAGACGTCAGCCAGGTTGAACCAGAGGGCAAACTCATCAAGGGTGAGCGCGGCGCCGATGGCGAAGAAGAAGGCGGTGAGGCGGCCGGCCCAGACCGAGGCGCGGCCCATGCCGGTGCCGATTTGCGAGAGCCAGAAAAAACCGACAATCAGCAGCAGCAGGATGCCGAAGACGAGGTGATGAATGTGGCGTCCGCCGGCGGTTTCAACGTTATGGAACGGGCCGCGGCCGGCACGAATGGAATGCGTGATCAGGCGGACGATGGCGAAGGTAAGGAAGAACGTGAGCGAAGCGATGAAGTGGCGCTCGCGGCGCGATTCGGCAAAATGGCGACGATAGTGATGGCGCAGGCGCCCACGAAAAGTGGAGAGCAGAACCAGGGCGAGAATGGCGCCGCCGCCGCCAATCAGCAGCCAGAAGGTGATGTCGTGGAGGAGCGCGGGATTCATAGCAAGCAACGGAAACAGCGAAGCGATAAGCGGCGAAGCCGAAGGGCTGCCGCTTATCGCCTAATAGCTTACCGCTTACCGGTTGGTTAGCGAGGTCCGCGGCCGCCGCCGCCGCGCCCATTGCCGCCGCCCCGGCCGCCACGGCCGCCGCGGCCACGATTACGGCCTGGACCGCCGCCGCCGGGCCCGCGACCACCGCCGCGGCCTCCCGAGAAGCCGCCGCGCTCACCGCCTGCAGGCGCATGCGCGGGCTGTTCGCGATTGAAGTTGGGCTCAGAATCGTCAAACTCTTCCCCGCCCTCAAACACGGCTGAGGCTTGCTGCGACGGCGCCGAGGAGGCGTGGATGGCATGCTCGTGCTCGCCGATTTCCGGCTCAGGATGTTCGGTGGCGCCGCCGCCTCCGCCCTGCGCCTGCATCTTGGCGCGCTGCTCGCGGAGGATGGCTTTGCGCGAAAGGCGAATGCGATTGCCTTCGATGGAGAGCACCTTGACCAGGATCTGGTCGCCTTCTTTGAGTTCGTCGCGAACGTCCTTGATGCGATGTTCGGCGACTTCGCTGATGTGCAGCAGGCCATCGGTGCCGGGGAAGATCTCGACGAAGGCGCCGAAATCGGCCAGGCGCACCACTTTGCCGAGATAGGTTTTGCCGATCTCGGGGGTGGCGGTGAGGTCGCCGATCATCTGCAGCGCCTTGGCTGCCGATTTTTCGTCATTCGAGGCGACATTGATGCGGCCGGTATCTTCGACGTCGATCTTGACGCCGGTGGCCTCAATGATGCCGCGAATTACTTTGCCGCCGGGCCCAATCACGTCGCGGATCTTATCGACCGGGATCTGCAGGGTGTAGATGCGCGGCGCGAAGGCGGAAATCTTGGTGCGAGGCTCGGCGATGGCTTCGTTCATCTTGTCGAGGATGAACAGGCGGCCGCGGCGGGCCTGCTCCAGGGCTTCACGCATGATTTGCGCGGTGATGCCCGTGACCTTGATATCCATTTGCAGGGCGGTAATGCCGTCGCGGGTGCCGGCGACTTTGAAATCCATGTCGCCGTAGTGGTCTTCGGCGCCGGCGATATCGGTGAGGATGGCGTACTGCTGTTCTTCCTTGACCAGGCCCATGGCCACGCCGGCCACGGCGGCGCGCAGCGGAACGCCGGCATCCATCATGGAAAGCGAGGCGCCGCAGACGCTGGCCATGGAGGAGGAGCCGTTGGATTCGAGAATGTCGCTGACCACGCGCATGGTGTAAGGCCAGTCTTCTTCACTGGGCAGAACCGCGCTGATGGCGCGCTCGGCGAGGGCGCCGTGGCCGATTTCGCGGCGTTTCGGGGAACCGACGCGGCCGGTCTGGCCGGTGGAG
>JAJPJZ010000160.1 GCA_021323935.1 Terriglobia bacterium
AGCAGGCAAACGCGGCGTCCTGCGGCCCATCCAAGCATGCAGGGGAAGCGGCAAATGGCAGAGAAGGTAAAGAAGCTCAACCTGCAGCGCGACTACAAGAATTATCTTTATTTCATCGATGGCAGCGGCAACGTCTGCCAGAAAGCAAAATCCGGCGAAGGCGACTCCAAGGTGCTGGTCCAGGGAGCGGTAGACCGCGACAATCGTTTCCTGTATTTCATCGATAAAGACGGCGACATCGCGCGATCGCCTCGCGGCTCGCGCAGCAAGAACGCAGCGTAGCCCGCGCCGCCGGCGGCGCACACATTCCACCCTGATCGTTCGACATGCTCGTTTATCGCGAAGCCGCGGAGCGGTTCACCAAATCTGAGCTGCTGGAAGCGCTCGGCAGCGCGTTTCGCCGCCTTGCCGAGGAACCGCTCAGCGATGATGCTGCCGTCGGCGCGCTCATCCATGCGGGAGAAGTTGAATCTGCGCTGGCCGATCTCCGATCAGCCGGCGCTCGCGCGGCTGCCGCGCTCACCGACCTGGCTGCCGCCTGCCTGCTCCCGCCTCCAAACCGAATCACTGATCGAATTGCTGGCGATGCTGCCGGGCTAATTGCGCGTCTTGATCTGCCGCCGCATATCTGTTTGCGCCCGCTCGAAGGCTTTGCATATTACGCGCTGCACCCACAGCAATACGCCGCCCTGGCACAGAAATTTCTTCAAACTACGCCCGAATGTCGAAGCGCGGCGGTAGTCGGCATTCGAAGCATCGGCGCACCGCTCAGTGCAGTTGTGGTTGCGGCGCTGCGCAGCCACGGCATCGCCGCTGAGCGCATCACGGTTCGGCCTTGGGGTCATCCTTTCGATCGCGAACTGCGCACCAACCGCGACGAGCAAGCCTGGATGGAAGCGCATGGCGCCGCGGGCGCGCATTTTCTCATCGTCGATGAAGGCCCAGGCCGCAGCGGGTCGTCATTTCTGTCCACGGCTGAAGCCGCGGTTCGGTGCGGCATCGAGCCCCGGCGTATCGCGCTGTTCTGCAGCCACGAACCTCGCACCGATAACCTGATCGCGCCCGATGCCGCAAACCGCTGGCACGAGTTCCGCTGTTCTTTTCCCGCATGCGATTCCAGTCCTCTGCCCCAAGGCCGCGGCCACGAACTGAGCGCCGGCGCGTGGCGCAGCGTCTTCTATGCTGACGCCTCTCAGTGGCCCGGAGTGTGGCCTGCAACGGAGCGGGTCAAGTTTCTAGCTGACGATGAAAAATCCGTCTTCAAGTTTGAAGGCCTTGGCCGTTACGGTGATCGCGTGCTGCAGCGCTCCGCGCAGTTGGCTGAGGGCGGCTGGGGGCCAGGTTGCGAACGCGCCGCGGCCGGATTCGTACGCTACGCCCGAATCCACGGCAGGCCTGCAAATGGCGAGTTGAGCCGCAATACCCTGATTCGCATTGCTGAATACTGCGCCTGGCGAAGCCGAAAATTCGCGGCATCGGCGGCCGATCATGCCGAGCTCGAACGCATGGCCAACTACAACCTGCACACGCTCGGCGGGTGGAGCGCGCCGGCCGGCGAACTGCGCCTCGCCTGCGTGCGGCCGGTGCTGGCCGATGGCCACATGATGCCGTGGGAGTGGGTGCGCACCAGTTCAGGCTTGCTCATCAAAAGCGATGGCGCCGCGCACGGCGACGATCATTTTTATCCTGGCGCGGTCGATATTGCCTGGGACCTTGCCGGGGCGATCGTCGAATGGAATATGCCCCGCGGCGCCGCCCGCGAGCTGCTCGATCGCTACGGCTCGGCCAGCGGCGACGACGCCGAACCGCGCATGCCGACTTACGTTGCAGCTTACCTGTCGTTTCGCATTGCCTTCCTCACCATGGCATCGGAAAGCTGCGACCACGCCGAGCGCGCCCGCCTGCAGCGCTCGCTTGAACATTACCGCGTTACGCTCGCGCAGGTCATGGCTCATCCGCTGGCGCAGAGCGCCTGAGCTGCGGCAGCACCCAGGCGGCAAGGGGCTGTTGCCGGTCCATTTGGTCGCACGCCTGACGAAGCTCACGCCGCATCTGCGCCACGTCGGCACCCTTATAAACTCGGCACCCGCCAATGTTCGTGATGGCACGCTCCATCACTGAGCGCGCGCCCACATAGTTGCCAGTTGAAGCGTGATGCAGTGCCACGGCCGATTGAACCAGCCCCTGGACCAGCAGCTTGTCAGGCCCGTCAGTCTCGCGCCACAGGTCTTCCCAAACCTCATGCGCATCGAAGTAGCGCCCGGCGTTAAACAGATCAAGCCCGCGCAAAAATAAGCTGTTCACATTACCCCGCCGCACCAGTACAAACCACGTTGGCCGCCGCTGCAAACATCGACGCCGAACGGGGAGCCTACGATTTTTAGAATCCTGGCGTTGAGTGTTACCAAAAACCGTATTGGCTGGCCTATAACGCCACTTAACTTGTTGATTTGTAAGGTTCTCACATCCAGCATCTTTGGCCAGCTACCTGCAATTTGATGTTTTCGCCGTTTCCCACCAGGTAAATCAGGAGGAAGTAGATGGACTTCGACTTTCGTCGAACCAAGGCTCTTTCCTTGCTCGTCGTCCTGCTATGCGGGGCGCTTGCATTTGGACAGGGCATTATCACCGGCTCAATGTCGGGCACGGTTCTAGATCAACAGGCTGCCGTCATCGCCGGCGCGCATGTTCGCGCGGTGCAGGCCGGCACCAACACCGAATTTAAAGGACAGACCGACTCGAGGGGCTTTTTCCAGCTTCGCGATCTGCCCGTCGGCACGTACACGGTTTACGTGGAGATGGACAAGTTCAGCACGCTGAAGATGGAAGGCGTGGAAATCAACTCGGGCCGCGACACCACTCTTGGTGACCGCGTGCTCACCGTCGGCCAGGAATCGCAGCAGGTCACGGTCGAAGCATCCGCCCCGCTGATCGAAACGCAGAGCTCGCAGGTCAGCACCACGTTTGAAACCAAGCAGATTGAGTTCCTGCCGCACACCACGGGCGGGTTCGACAACCTGGCGCTGTTTGTTCCCGGCGTGGCCAACAACGGCGCGGCCAATTTTTCGAACACCAACGGCGCGGCCATCGCCAACAACGGCCTGCGCGGCCGCACCAACAACTTCCAGATTGATGGCCAGGCCAATAATGACAATTCCATCGGCGGCCCGCTGGTTTTCGTCAGCAACCCTGACGCAATCGGCGAACTGCAGATTGTCAGCAACAACTTCGGCGCCGAATACGGCCGCAACAGCGGCACGGTGGTGAATTACGTCACCAAGTCCGGCACCAACAGCTTCCATGGCAGCGGCTTCGATTACAACGAAGGCAACTGGAGCTTCTCGCGCTCGAACCAGCAGAAGAACGAGTTGCTCGGCATCTGCCCTGATGGCGTTGCCGTGGGCGCCAGCACTCCTTATGCCAGCAAGTGCCGCGCTGACACCATTCCGCGTTACGTTGAAAACAAGTGGGGCGGAACGTTCGGCGGGCCGATCAAGCGCAATCGCGCGTGGTTCTTCGGCAGCTTCCAGAACGACAAGCAGCGCTCGGGCACCATCAGCAGCACCACCTCGCTGTTCCCGACCAACGATGCCAACGGCATCGGCGCGCTGCAGGCGCTGTTCCCCAACAGCACCGGCCTCACCGGCTATGCCAACGTGCTCAGCCCGTATGCAATCAAGGCAGGCACGCTGACGCCGAGTGGAAACATCACCACCATCGGCATGTGCGCGACCTCGGCCTGCACCAGCATCGTTCCGGTCACCTTCCAGGGCCTGGCACGCAGCATCCAAACGCCGTTTGACGATTACCAGGCTTCCGGCCGCGGTGACGTCCAGCTCACCAGCAAAGACCGCCTGTTTGGCCGCTACGTGTACGAAAAGCAGATCGACCCGGTGGGCAGCGGAACCATTTCAACCGGCGCATTCGTAGGCGTGCCGGCAATCGATCACCTTGTGGGCGCCGATGAAACCCACACCTTCTCAGAGCGGCTGCTGACGCAGGTGCGTTACAGCTACGGCAAGTTGGGCGTGCAATTCGCGGGTGGTCCGGCCTTCCCGAACTGCACCATCGCCGCTTTCCTGAACTGCCCGGCGAACCTGGCGTTCAACACCAACTACGGCTTCGGCGGAGCCGGCCTGGCCACCAACCTGCCGCAGGACCGCAACGTGCAGAACCACCAGATCCAGAATAACTGGACGTTCACGCGCGGCCAGCACACCATTAAGTTCGGCGGTGAATTTGATATTCAGCACTCGCCGAACCACTTCCTGCCCGATTATGCCGGTGCTTTCACCTTCAACGACAGCCCGACCATGACGCTGGCCGGTTGCAGCTCAGCCTGGGCGAACTGCGCGAAG
>JAJPJZ010000041.1 GCA_021323935.1 Terriglobia bacterium
CGCGGCGATGGCCAAGGCCGCGGAGGCCGCGGGGGCGCAGATACGCACCGGCGCGGAGGTGGCGCGCATCCAGGTCACGGACGGCAAAGTTGATGGCGTGGTGCTCACCAGCGGCGAAGAAATTCGCGCGCGTACCGTGCTTTCAAACGCTGACCCGCGCACTACGCTGCTGAAGCTGATTTCGCCGGAGCACTTCGGGCCGCAGTTGCTGGCGCGGGTGGAAAATGTGCATGCGGATGGCGCAGTGGCGAAGATGAACCTGGCGCTCGACGGTGCGCCCGGCTTCACCGCGCTGCGCGGCATCAGTTCGGCGGCGGGCACGCTGGCGGGGCGCATCCTGATTGATCCTTCGCTGCTGTATCACGAGCGCGCCGCCGATGCCGCCAAGTATGGCGACTTTTCGCGCGCGCCGGTGCTGGAAATGTTTGTGCCTTCGCTTGCCGATCCAAGCCTGGCGCCCGCAGGCAAGCACGTGCTTTCCATTTTTGTGCAGTATGCGCCGCGGCACCTGCGCGCCGGCGGCTGGCAGGAGCAGGAGCAGGCGCTGGGCGACGCCGTGCTCAACGTCATCAGGCAATATGCGCCTGAGTTGCCGAACCAGGTGGTGGGCGGGCAGGTGATCACACCGGAAAAGCTGGAGCGCGAGTATGGCCTGGCGGGCGGGCACCTGTTCCACGCCGATTTGACCATGCAGCAGCTTTTCAGCATGCGGCCGCTGATGGAATACTCCGGCTATCGCATGCCGATCCGCGGGCTGTATTTGTGCGGCTCAGGAACGCATCCTGGTATCGGGCTGACCGGCCACTCGGGCGCCAACGCAGCCGAGGCAGTGTTCAAGGAGCATCGGACGTAACGGCTGATGAGCCGGCGGCGGCGAAACGAGGCGACAACGAAAGCCACTCCTACTTTTCTATTTTCTTCAGCTTCTTAGCCGGATCTTTTTCTTTGGCTTGCTCGTTCTGCTGATCGAGCAATTCGCGGGCGTCTTCGCCCAGGCCTTTGACGGCGTCGCCGGTATCCTGCAGCACGAACTTCGAGGCGCGGCGGTCATTGGCTGCATCGGGATCGGTGGCCTCGGCGATGGAGCGCAGCTTGACCTGCAGCTCTGAAGCCAGCTCAACAACTTCTTTCAGCTCCTTGCGGATGTCCCAGCGGTCCTTAGCGTAGATCGCCATGTTGTCGTCGATTTCGCCGGCCATTTCGCCGATATCGGCGATGAGGTCGTGCAGGCGCTGAGGGCGGTCGGCGGCGAGCTTAGGGTCACCGCGGAGCTGGTCGATGGCGGCGATGCGGGCGCGCGTGAACCTGACCCACAGTTTCAGGCGCGCGTCAGGCGCCTGCGCCTGCTCCCGAAGCTGGTCGGCTTCTTCTTCAGTGAGCGGATCGCGCCGGCGTTGCGCGGCCGAGAACAGCGAAGCCAGCGTGACCAGCGCGAGAAGGGCGATGCGAAAGCGGGAAGTAGTGAACGTCATTTGTGTTTGAACATGGCTTCGAGCAGTTGCGTGGCCATGGCCTGCAGGCGGTCAACCGCCTGCTTGACGGGGGGCCGGTCTTCGGCACTGAGCGAGTGCTCAATGCCATCGAGCCGGCGCGAAAGTTCATGAAGCGCGAGTTGAGTTTGCTTGAGCCGCTTGCGCGTGGTGAGCGCTGCCTGCGTGGCTTCCTGCGCGTCGGCGGTGGCGCGGGCAACATCGGCCTGCGCGGAATCGGCATTGCCGGCGTTGAACTTGGCGTTCGCCTGTTCCACTTCGTCGCGCGCCAGCTCAGTGAACAGCTTGGCGCGGTCGCCGCCCTGGGCAGCTTCAGCGCGCTTGCGCAGTGAGGCAGCAGCGGCGGACTCAGCCGCGGGCTGCGCGGTGCGAGGCGCACCCTGCTGCGCCGGCGCGATGCAGCACAGCACCGCAACCGTGCAGAGGGTGCGGAATGTGGCAGCGGCACGCATGATCTATTTCTTGGCTTCGAGCGCAATCAAGCGGTGGCGCGCTTTCCATTCGTTGTCGGGATTGCGGCCGTTGGAGGCGGCGAGGAACTGCTTGTAGCCGGCAATGGCCTGCTTCAGCATGTCGGGATTTTGCGTGGCCTCATGCATGTGATCGAGCGCCGTGGCGCGCAGGAACCAGGTGCCGGCGCTCTCCGGAACAATTTTCGCACGCGAATCGAGCGCCTGCAGCACCAGCGGATAATGCTGATTTTCAGCGGCCACGACCGCGAGATTGCCGAGCACTTCAGCCGTGGGCTTGACCCTGGCCGCGGCTAGCAATTCGGGTTCGGCGGCGGAGAAGTTGTGCTGGTCCATCAGCACGGTGCCGTAGGCGAAATGAAGATCAGGGTTGCCGGGATCGCGCTGCAGCAATGCGCGATAGTCCTGCGCAGCCTGGTCATATTGCCGGGCGGCGGCGTGCAGGCCGGCGAGCTCGCGCTCGGCTTCGAGATCGCCGGGCTGGAGCTTGAGGGCTGATTCGATTTCGGCGGCGGCTTCAGGATTTTTGTTTTGCGCCGCCAGCACGCGGCCGAGCTGCAGATGCGCGGCAGCATTCTGCGGATTGGCAGCCAGGAATTTGCGCAGCGCGGCCTCAGCTTCAGGCAGGCGGTGTGCGCGCATATCAAGGTTAGCGATGCCGGCCAGGGCCTCGCTGGACTGGGGATCGAGCTCTGCCGCGCGAGTGAATTCGGCAGCGGCGGCGTCAAGCGCGCCCGAAGATTCAAGCGCGCGGCCGGCGGAGACGTGCAACGCCGCATTGCGCGGCTCCAGCTCCTCAGCCGAGTGAAACGCGGCCAGCGCGCCCTGCGGATCGTTGTTTTGGGCCAGCACTTCGCCCAGCGCCGCGTAGGCCTGCGCGCGGTTGTGCTCAGGGCTGGTGAGCGGCTTGAGCGCGGCGGCGGCGCGCAGATAGCGCGCGGCTTCGGCATTCTGGCCGGCAGCGGCGAGCGTGACGCCCAGGTTGAAATTGCTTTCGAAGAAGCTGCTGTCAGCCGCGACCGAGTTGCGGTAGGCATCAATCGCGTCGGCGCGGCGATTGGTGGCTTTATAAAGCAGGCCAAGATCGAACCAGGCGCGGTAATCCCTGGCGTCATCCGAGACTGCTTTTTTCAGCAGCGGCTCGGCGGCGGCGTAGTCCTTGCGGTCGAGTGCGGCCTCAGCCTGGGTGACTTCAGGCCTGACCGGCGCAGCCGTTGATTCGGCCACGGTGTGATGACGAATGGTGGTGTGGGTTTGCGCTGCAGCGGCCGCCGCGGATGCGAGCACAGCGGCGACAGCAGCGATATGCGCCTTCATGAGCGCACCCGGGAGGCGCGGCGCGGGCTGCGCCGTGAGCCGTTGCCGCCGCCATTCACCGGAAGTTTTGGCGCGGTAACTTCAAGGGGCCGCGCCACGGGCGCGCCGTCTTCGCCGGGGGCAAGGGCCTCGCGAGCGGGGAGAACGGCGGCCAGCCATTGGCCGGTGTAGGAGCGCGAGCAGGCGGCAACGGTTTCGGGAGTTCCGGCCACGACCAGTTCGCCGCCGCGGTCGCCGCCTTCGGGGCCAAGGTCAATGACCCAATCGGCGGTCTTGATGACGTCGAGGTTGTGCTCGATGACGACGATTGAGCCGCCCGCCTGGATCAGGCGCTTGAACGCGGCCAGCAGCTTGCTTACATCGTCAAAGTGCAGGCCGGTGGTGGGCTCATCGAAGATGTAAAGGATGCGCGGGCGCAGCTTTGCGGCTTCAGGGTTCTGCAGGCGCGGGCGAGGCTGCAGGTGCGCGGCCAGCTTCATGCGCTGGGCTTCACCGCCGGAGAGAGTTGTGGCCGACTGGCCGAGCCGCAAATATCCCAGGCCCACCTCATCCAGAACCCGCAATTTATCGGTGATCTTCGGCACACCCGAAAAAAACTGCAGGGATTCTTTCGCGGTGAGGTTCAGCACTTCATAAATGTTTTTGCCCTTGTAGCGGATTTCGAGCACTTCAGGCTTGAAGCGCGTGCCCTTGCACTCTTCGCAAATCAGCTCCACGTCGGCGAGGAACTGCATTTCGACCGTGACGGTGCCGTCGCCCTGGCAGGCTTCGCAGCGGCCGCCGGGAATGTTGAAGGAAAAATGGCCGGCGCTGTAGCCGCGCTTTTCGGCTTCAGGCACGAAAGCAAACAGCTCGCGGATAGCGTCGTAGGCCTTGATGTAAGTGGAGGGGTTGGAGCGCGGAGTGCGGCCGATGGGCGACTGATCGACCAGCACCACGTCGGTGACGTACTGGAGCCCGTCGATGCGATCGAAGCAGTGGTCGGCGACCTGTACCGCGCCGGGCTCTTTTTTCTCGGCGGCCAGGGCGGCGTAGAGCACGTCGTGGACGAAGCTCGACTTGCCCGAGCCGGAGACGCCGGTGATGGCCACCAGCATGTCGAGCGGAATCGTGATATCGACCTTCTTGAGGTTGTGCGCGCGAGCGCCGCGCACTTTGAGCTGGCGCGCGCCCGGTTCGCGGCGAACGCTGGGCACCTGGATGCGCAGGTCACCGGAGAGATAGCGGCCGGTGAGCGATTTGGGCGAGCGCAGGATGTGATCGTAAGCGCCGGCGGCGACCACGCGGCCGCCGTTCTCGCCGGCGCCGGGGCCGAGATCGAGAATGTGGTCGGCGGTCTTCATGATTTCGGCGTCGTGCTCCACCACCAGGATGGTGTTGCCGAGGTCGCGCAGGTCGTGAAGGATGCGGATCAGGCGTTCGGTGTCGCGGCTGTGCAGACCGATAGAGGGCTCATCGAGCACGTAGAGCGTGCCCGCCAGGCGCGAGCCGAGCGAGGTGGCAAGCTGAATTCGTTGCGCCTCGCCGCCTGAAAGCGTGGACGAAAGGCGATCGAGCGTGAGGTATTCGAGGCCGACTTCATTCAGGAAGCGCAGGCGGTCGCGCACTTCCTGCAGGATTTTTTCGGCGATGGCGCGCTGCTCGGCGGTGAGCTGCAGCGCGGCGAAAAAGCCGGCAGCTTCTTCGACCGTCATGGCGCAAAGCTCGCAGATGTTGCGCGAACCGGCCGGGCCGAGGCCGGGGCCGCGGCTTGGGCCTGAACCTCCGATGCGGATGAGCTGCGCCTGGGAGCGCAGACGCGCACCGCGGCATTCGCCGCAAACGGAGTAGCCGCGATAACGGCTGAGGAACACGCGCACGTGCAGCTTGTACTTTTTTCGTTCCAGGTGCGCGAAGAAGCCGCGCACGCCCGGGAAGCGGCGATCGCCTTCAAAGACAAGCTCGCGCTGCTGCCGGGTCAGCTCGTTCCACGGCACATCGAGCGGAATCTCGGCCTGGCGAGCGAAGCGCTTGAGCTCGGTGAACAAGGCGCGGTACTTGGGCTTGGTGAAGGGCTCAATGGCGCCTTCGGCGAGCGTTTTGGATTGATCGGGGATGACGAGGTTGGGGTCGAAATCAATGGTGTTGCCGAAGCCCTGGCAGCGCGGGCACGCGCCGTAAGGATTGTTGAAGGAGAACAGGCGCGGCTCCGGCTCGTCATAGCGCAGGCCGCAGGTCTTGCACTCGAAGCGATAAGCGAAGCGAAGGCGCTGCGGTTGCGCTGTGCCGGCGGCCCGTCCAGCCGGAGGAGCAGCGACATCAGGCGTCGAGGCAACTTCAATAATGACTTCGCCGGATTCGTGGTAGCAGATTTCGATGGCGTCAACCAGGCGAGAGCGCGATTCGGCCGAGGCGGCAATGCGATCGACCAGGATGAAGACGGGCTGGCTGAAATCAATTTCGAGCAGCGACTCAGGCGTGGAGAACTCAACCAGTTGGCCGTTCTGAAACAGCCGATTGAAGCCGCGGGCGCGGAGATCAAACAGCTTCGTCTTCAGCAGGTCGCCGGCGGCGGGGGCGTCCGGCTTTTTGCGGCCGGGCTTGTTTTTGGCCGCGGGCTTGGCTGCGGGAGCCTCGGCGGCCACGCCGGCCGGCCCGAGCAGCAGCGGAAACATGACCTGGATGCGGGTGCCCTCCGGCAGCGCCAGCACGGCGGCAGCGGCTTCATCCACCGAATCACGCTTGACCAGTTGTCCGCAGCGTTCGCAGTAGGTGCGGCCGATGCGCGCGAACAGCAGGCGCAGGTAGTCATAAATTTCGGTGGCGGTGGCCACGGTGGAGCGCGGATTGCGGGTGGAGTTTTTCTGGCGAATGGCGACGGCCGGCGCGATGCCGTCAATTTCGTCAACGTCAGGCTTTTCGATGCGCTCGAGGAACTGGCGGGCGTAGGCGGAAAGCGATTCCACGTAGCGGCGCTGGCCTTCGGCGTAAATGGTATCGAAGGCGAGCGAG
>JAJPJZ010000194.1 GCA_021323935.1 Terriglobia bacterium
ATTCGATTGTGGATCGCTATCGTCGGCAGCCCCTTGCCCGGCAGGGTCCGGCGTCATCCACACCCCAATGCGCGGATTGTAGTACCGATTCGGCGTGTGGTAGAGCTGCGTCTCAGCGTCGTATTCCATTCCTGCAAAATGATACGGGCTGTAATCTGCTCCAGTGCAGGACTGGTTATCTCCGTAGGGGTAGCTGGTGCAGTTCATGACGGGGTCACCATTCGGATAATCGGAACGAACTCGCTCTGTTCCGAGCCAATCCTCATGCGCGAAATACGTTGTTCCGCCAACATATGTCGCCAGATGCCGTCCGCCGACCCAAATCTCTCCACGGCTCCAGATACCGTTGGAGATTTCCGCAACTTGATTGCCGGACACGTCATACAAGTAGTTGACTTGCCCAGAACTGATCTTCTCTACTCGACGGCCAAGGCGTCGTAAACGTAGTGAATGCGGCCGCCGTCGCCCCTGGGGCCGAACCCACCGGCCCTCACGGGTGCCCCTTAACCGGCCGGCGTGCCCACACTACACCGCCCGGTGCCGAACGCACCCGCCGTCGCCTTCAATGCCGCCCCGCAAATGCGGCCGCGCGCACGCGCTTGCCGTAGAATTCGGCTCAATGCTCCCGCGCTTGTTTTTGACCCTGGCTGTCTCTGCCTCCGCTTTTGGCCTGCAGGAAAGCCAGCCGCCCACGTTCCATGCCGCCACCCACCTGGTGCAGATCAATGTAGTCGTGCGCGACCGCGACAACCGCCCCGCACTCGGCCTGACCAAAGATGATTTCCTGGTCAGCGATCGGGGTAAGCCGCAAACCATCAGCGTCTTCTCAGCCGATACCGCGGCTCCGGCTTCGGCGCCGTCACCGCAGCCGCCGCTGCCGCCCAACACATTTTCCAATCGCAATCTTGAAAGCAGCGCCGCGCGCTCAGGCGCTACCATCATCCTGCTCGATAATCTCAACACCCTCGAAAGCACCGCCTCGCAGCCCTACGAAAGCTCGCCTTTCTGGCTTGAGGCTCTGGCGCTGGCCAGCGCCAAGCGGCGGCTGCTTGAATTCCTGCAGCAGCTCGATTCCGCTGACCACATCGCCATCTACGGCCTCTCCGACACCCTGCATGTCCTGTGCGACTTTACCTGCACTCGCGACCAGCTCATCGCCGTCGTCACCCGCTACGACACCAGCTCCAAAACGCGAAAAGAAGAAGTCGAGCCCGGCCAGTTCAGCGCCCAGGTCACGCCCGACCCGCAAGCCGACGCTCACATGGATGTCGCCATGCAGCAGATGGCCTCGTTCAACAATGAGCGTCGCGCTGAAGTCACCATGACCGCGCTCGACGCCATCGCCGCTCACGTCGCTGACCTGCCCGGCCGCAAGAGCCTGCTCTGGCTCACCGCCAACCTGCCGTTTTCAGGCGCCGCCATCGCCCGCATCCTGGCCCGCGGCAGCCTCATCGCTTATCCCATTGACGCTCGCGGCCTGTTGCCTCGTGAATCGGGAGAAAACAACAAGGAAGGCTACATCGATGAAGATGCCTACGCCCGCGGCGAACTCGCCCGCCATGCCGATTACCCGCAGCCGGTCGGCATCTCCACCATGCAGAAAATGGCCGAGGACACCGGCGGCCGCGCCTTCGTCAACACCAACGACCTTACCGGCGCTATCCGCAGCGCCATCGAAGATTCCGCCGCCACCTACACCCTCGGCTTCTACATTGACGCCTCGGCGGTTGACGATAAATTTCACGAAGTCAAAGTCCAGCTCCGGCGCGCCGGCCTCACCGTGCGCCAGCCGAAAGGCTACTTCGCCCTGAAGGACACGCCCACGGTTGACGAGCGCCGCCGCAATTTCGCGCGCGCCGTCCGCAGCCCGATTGATTCTGCCGCCATCCCCTTGCAGGTCACCGCCCGTCACGGCAATCAACCCGGCTCTGAATCCATCGAACTGCGCGGAACCATCGGCCTTGCCGCCCTCCAGCTCGCGCAAACCTCAGGCGCGCGCAAGGGCGCATTCGATGTCTATGTGGTTGAGCAGGACGCCGCCGGCACGCCGCTCGGCCAATCCGCCAACCGGCTGGCGCTGAACCTCACCGAGCAGCAGTATCAGGATTACCTGCTCGCCGGCGTCGCCTTCCGCGAAGCCGTTAAGCCCCTGGCCGGCGCCACCACCCTCCGCGTCCTCATCCAGGATGAAGCCAGCTCCGCCGTCGGCAGCGTCGTCATCCCCCTCGCCGCCATCAAGTAGCGGTTGCGCTCAGGCGAGCACGCACGTGTAGCACGACAAGGGCGCTTCGCCCCTACTCATTCCTTAGCGCGGCCGCAGGATCCACCCGCATGGCGCGGCGCGCCGGCACCGCCGCGGCAGCCACTGCCACCACCGCCAGCGCCACGCTCACCAGCACAAACGTTGCCGGGTCGGTGGGCTTCACCTCGAACAGCAGGCTGCTCATCACCCGGGTCACGGCCAGCGCTCCCGGGATGCCGATAGCAATGCCGATCAGCGCCAGCCGCGCGCCGTCGCTCACCGCCAGCGCCATCACCTGCCGCGGCTGCGCCCCCAGCGACATCCTGATGGCAATCTCATGCAGCCGCTGCCCCACGCGATACGCCACCAGTCCGTACACGCCAACCGACGCCAGCACCATGGCCAGCGCCGCAAACAGCCCCAGCAGCAGCATGTTGAATTTTTCCTGCGCGATCGAGTCCGCCATCAAATCCGTCATCGAGTGCACATCGCCCACCGGCACCTGGCCATCAATGCTCCATACCTGCTTCTTGACCTCCGCCACCAGCGCCGCCTCGGTGCCCGTGCGCGTGCGCAGCACCACCGTCATCCAGCGTCGCCACGGCTCGTCAGTCTGTGCGTAAGGCGCATAGATCGCCGCATCTACCGGCTGGTTCAGCCCAAGGTGCTTCACGTCGGCAGCCACGCCCACAATCGTCATCCACTTGTGTGGACCTTCGCGCCGGCTCCAGTCCACCCGCACGCCCAGCGGATTCTGGTTGGGCAACAGTGTGCGCACAAACTGCTCGTTGACAATCGCCACCAGCGGCTCGCCTTCGCGATCTTCAGGCGTAAACGCCCGCCCGGCACGCAGCGGAATCTGCATCACGTGAAAATACGGCCCCATCACCGAAAGCGTCTGCACCTCCGGCTCCGCTCCCGGCGTAATCGGCGGATGCCCGTCAATCACGATGCCATGTCCAACGTAATTCCCGCCCAGCGGCAGGTCGGTGATCATCGCCGCCTCTACTCCCGCCATCGCATCCAGCCGCTCCTGCAGTGCCCGGCGAAAATTGGTCTGCGCCTCGATCGCCTTATAGCGCGCCACCGGCAGCTCAACATGCATGGTGGTCAAGTTCTCAGGCGCGAAGCCCGCATCCACCGCGCGCAGCCGGCCGTAGCCCTTGATCAGCAATCCGGCGCCCACCAGCAGCACCAGCGCCAGCGCAAACTCCGCCGAAATCAGCCATCGTTGCAGCCCGCGATTCGTGCTGCCCGCAGTCGTGCTGCGCGCATTTTCCTTCAACGATTCAGCCACGTCGCCCCGGGCCGCCGCCCACGTCGAAGCCATGCCGAACACAATTCCCGTCCCTACCGAGACCGCCAGCACAAACACGAACACCCGCGCATCCATGGGTACGCCTTCAAACCGATCCAGCGCAGCTGGCTTCAGCCCCAGCAGCAGCCGCGTGCCCCACAGCGCCAGCAGCAACCCCAGCGCTCCGCCCGCGAGTGACAGCAACGTGCTCTCCGTCAACGTCTGCCGCAGCAGCCGGCCTGACCCCGCGCCCAACGCCGTGCGGATCGTCAGCTCACGTCGCCGCGCCAGGCCGCGCGCCGTCAGCAGCATGGCAAAATTCGCGCACGCAATCAGCAACACCAGCCCGACCGCGCCAAACAGCACCAGCAGCGCCGTGCGTATCTTGCCCACCAGCAACTCGTGCAGCGGCCTGATCACCGTGCGCCGCGCCTTCTCCGTCTCCGGATGCTCCTTTATTAATTGCTGGTCGATCGCCGCAAGCTCCGCCTGCGCCTGCCCGATGCTCACGCCCGGCTTCAGCCGCCAGTAGGTGTGCAGGAAGTGCAGCCCGCGATTGCGTTCCGCCCCCGGATTCGCCACCCACACCGAAAGAAACACATCCGCCTTCTCCCGTGGCAGCGCAAAGCTGCCCGGCAGCACGCCGATCACCGTGTAATCGCTTCCGCCCAGCGTCACCGTCCGGCCAATCACCTGCCCATCGTGGCTTAGGAAGTTCTGCCAAAACTCATAGCTCACCACCACGTAGTGCGGCCCGCCGCTCACGTCTTCGCTCGGCGCCATCAGCCTGCCGAGCAGCGGCGCCGCGCCAAGCGTCGGAAACAGCCCCGCCGTCACGAACCCGGCGCGGATCTGCACCGGCTCCGGCCCGCCGGTGTAATCAATCGGCGCAATGTTGATGCCGCCGCCTTGCGCAAAGCTGTGCGCCTGCCGCTCGATATCCAGCAGGTTGGTCTGCGAATCGTTGCGCAGCGCCGCCACCAGCTCCTCCGGCCGCGGATACGGCAGCGGACTCAGCAGCACCCGGTTGATCACCGTGAAAATCGCCGTGTTCGCCCCAATGCCGAGCGCCAGCGTCATCACCGCACACAGCGTGAAACCCGGCGACCGCCCCAGCGTTCGCAGCGCATACCGCACATCCTGCGCCAGCGCCTCCGCCGCCCGAACTCCCCAACTGTCGCGGCATTCATCCTTCACCTGCGCCGCCCCGCCCAAATCCAGCCGCGCCCGCCGCGCCGCCTCTTCCGCGCCCACGCCTTGCGCCCGGTACTTCGCCGCCTGCTGCTCCACGTGGAAGCGCAGCTCTTCGTCAAGTTCGTGGTCGGCCGCGCTCCGCGACACCAGCGCCCGCAGCCTGAACAGCAGATCGTCGATCACCCCCGCCTCCTTGCCTCACGCCCGCCCCCGCGCCCGCGAAAGATGTGCAGCCCCGTGCTTTCCCTTTCGCTTCTACATAAGCACGCGCCAGCATATCGCATCTCTTGAAGAAGCACAAGGGGAAGGAATCGGCAACTTCCCGCCTCGCCCCGGGGCGCCTCCGTCTCGCCATCCTCGCCTCCATCCGCGCCGCGCCCGCCCCGCTGCCTCCCATTACCTCCGTCATCTTCGGCGCAGCTTAGCCGCTGCCCCTGGCGCGGATTTGCCGCTAACTTGGCTTCATGCGCGCTCTTCTGCTTGGCCTGGTGTGTTGTGGTGCGTTCTGCGCATCGCTGGCGCAGGCGCCGCCCGCCGCCGTCGGCAGCGAGGCGCTGAGTGCCACCCTCGGCTTCACCGAAACCTACGATTCCTCCGCCGGCCCCTCCTCCGAGCTCGATGCCGACCTCGGCTACGCCTTCTGGCGC
Organism: Terriglobia bacterium; assembly: GCA_021323935.1. Lineage (GTDB taxonomy): Bacteria > Acidobacteriota > Terriglobia > Terriglobales > Acidobacteriaceae > JAFAIN01. The sequence continues at coordinate 5,381 of JAJPJZ010000194.1, forward strand.
CGTTTCTCGCTCCACGCCGGTGCGCCATTCGTGCTCGCGCAAAACCTCACCGCCGCCTCCCCCAAACCCGCCGCCTCCGCCGCCCCCAAGTCAGGCAGCATGTCCGCCGCCGGCGACGCTTACCTCAACCTCGCCTACGACGCCCCCAACCCTCGCCTGCACCTCACCAGCACCCTCACCGCCACCGCTCCCACCGGCGACAGCTCTTCCGGCCTCAGCTCCGGCCGCCCCACCTTCGCCTGGACCAACAACTTCTCCCACGATTTCGACCTGCTCGCGCCCTTCTTTGAAGTCAGCGCCGGCGACGGTTCTGAAGCCATGAACGCCGCCCTCCGCGCGCGCCGCATCCGCACCCGCAACCGCTCCTTCACCGCCCTCGGAACCCAGGTCGATCTCCGCGCCGGCTCCGGCATCTCGCTCGGCAACAAGCTCTCGCTTCAGGCCTCCGCCTACGGCGTGCTGCCCGTCGGCAATCAAAAAATCTACAGCCGCCTCATCAAGGCACAGTCCGGCGCCGCCTCCGGATCTTCCGGTTCAGCCTCCGCCGGCGCCCTGCGCCAGGCCCAGCGCGTCCACGTCATCGTCGGCCCCTCCAGCCTCGCCGCCGATCACGGCCTCACTGCCGACCTCGATTTCAACGCGCTCTCCTGCCTCGAATTCGATACCGAAATCGGCCGCAGCCTCCATCTCGATACCACCACCCTGAGCTTCACCATGTCCTGGCACTTCGGCGGCTCCGGCCCCATCCGCTAGCCGC
>JAJPJZ010000355.1 GCA_021323935.1 Terriglobia bacterium
ATCCATGTGGCAAACGCGGCGTCCGCCGTGGAGCATTTATCCGCCGTCAAACGGCCCCGGCAGCGGCGTGTATAAATCTACCGACGGAGGCGCAACCTGGAACCTGATCGCCGGCGCTGACAGCATCGCAGGGCTGGGCCGGGTCGGCCTGGCGGTAGCGCCCAGCAATCCCAATCGCGTTTACGCCATTGCCGATGCCAAGGATGGCGGCCTGTATCGCTCTGACAACGGCGGCGAGCACCCCTGGCAGCGAGTGAACTCCGAGCAGCGCATCTGGGGGCGCGGCTGGTACTTCGGCCAGGTGACGGTGGATCCCAAAGATCCCGACACGCTTTACGTCATGAACACCTCCACGTACCGCTCGCGCGATGGCGGCAAGACGTTTGAAGCCATCCGCGGCGCGCCGGGCGGCGACGATTATCACCAGCTTTGGGTCAATCCCAACGATCCGCAGCGGCTGGCACTTTCAAGCGACCAGGGAACCGTGATCAGCCTTGATGGCGGGCGCACCTGGAGCTCGTGGTACAACCAACCGACCGCGCAGCTCTATCACGTGGTCACGGACAACAGCTTTCCGTACCGCGTGTATGGCGCGCAGCAGGATTCAGGCGCCGTGGCAGTACCTTCGCGAGGCAAGTACTTTGGCGAGGTCACGAATCGCGACTGGTACCCGGCCTGCGCCGGCGGCGAATCGGGCTACGTGGCAACCGATCCGCACGACAACAACATCCTGTTCGGCGGCACGGTGGAGCGCTGCGATCAGGCGGTGAATGTGGCGCGCGATGTGTCGCCCACACTCGGCGCTGCCGGCCCATTTCGCCGCACCTGGACGTTGCCGCTGGTCTTCTCGCCTGCCGATGGCGCACTGTACGTCAGCCATCAGATGCTTTTCAAATCACCGGACCGCGGCCTGAGCTGGCGGCAGATTTCGCAAGACCTGACGCGCGAGGATCCCGGAACACCGCCGAACCTTGATCCGGTGACCGCTGCTGACGCCGCCGGCAAAGATCCGCGGCGCGGGGTTATCTACACGATTGCGCCATCGAAGCTGAACGCAAACCTGATCTGGGTGGGCACCGATGACGGAATGATTCAGCGCACCAGCGATGGAGGAAAGACGTGGCAGAACGTCACTCCGCCCGAGCTCAGCCCGTGGAGCAAGGTCGGCATCGTTGAAGCGTCGCATTTCGATGCGCTGACCGCATACGCCTCGGTGGATCGCCACCGCCTGGAAGATTACGCGCCTTATATTTATCGCACGCGCGACGGCGGCAAGAGCTGGCAGAAAATTACGAATGGCCTGCCTGGGAACGTGTACGTCAACTGCGTGCGCGAAGACACCGAACGCAAGGGCCTGCTGTTTGCCGGAACCGAGCTGGCTCCGTGGATTTCGTTCGATGATGGCGATCACTGGCAGGCGCTGCAGTTGAATTTGCCGGCAGCCTCGATCCGCGATTTTGCGGTTCACGGCAATGACCTGGTGGTGGGCACGCATGGCCGCTCCATCTGGGTGCTGGATGACATTGCGCCTTTGCGCCAGGCGGCGCAAGCGGCGAGCGCTGCCGGGTATCTGTTTAAGCCCGCGACTGCGTATCGCGTGCAGGGCGCATTGTTTGACGGCACGCCGCTGCCGCTGGGATCGCCGGTGGCGCCTAACAGCCCGCTGGGCGCTGCCATCGATTACTACCTGCAGGCGGATTCGCAGTCGGCGGTTGCAATTGAGATTTACAACTCCGCTAACCAGCTTGTGCGGCGCTATTCGAGCGATGCGGCCGCGCCGCCAATAAACGCGCGCGCTCTCGATATTCCGGCCGAATGGGTTCACCCAACGCAGCCTCCGCAGGCCGGCGCCGGGATGCATCGCTTCTACTGGGATCTGCGCTATGCGCCCGCGGTTGAAGGCGGAGGTGGACGTTTCGGCGCTGCTGCCGGTCCGTGGGCAGTTCCCGGGCAATACACCGTCAAGCTGCTGGCGAATGGCCAGACTTACGCGCAGCCGCTCACCGTGGCGATGGACCCGCGAGTGAGCGTCTCGCCGGCTGATTTGCAGCAGCAGCTTGCGGCTGCGCAGTCGATTGAGAAAATGCTGGCGCAAATCGCACAGGCGCGCCAGCAGGGCAACGCCTTGCGTCAGAAGTTGCAGGCGGGCGGCAATGAGGAGATGCTTCGCCGCCTGAACGCAGTTCTGGGCGCGGACGGAGGCCGCGGCGGCGCGGTTGCGCTGCCCGGTTCGGAAGACAACGACCGCAGCAGCCTGGCCTACGTGAGCCGCGTGCTTGGGCAAATTGAAGGCAGCATTGAAGGCGCGCCTGCCGCACCTACCGCGACCCAGACTGCGGCGCTGGCGGCGGCGCAGAAACTTTTTGCCGCAGCGATGCAGAACTGGGCCGAACTGCAAAAATCAAATGCATCACAATAGTTGAGGTCCACGTGATGCATGCTGACCAACGCTGATCTTTCCGAGTTGCTCGCTCGGGAAGCTGATCACGCCAAAATGCCGGCGAAGAAAGCTTTTCGCCGCGCATCCCGCCGCGCCTTCATGTGGCCCGAAGAAGCTGCTGATCTGGTACGACAAGGGCGGCCGCTGACCGAGCTCTCAGCCGTGGGCCCGTTCTTGCAGAAAGTGATTTCGC
>JAJPJZ010000159.1 GCA_021323935.1 Terriglobia bacterium
CCCGGACCACCTCGTTGTAGAGCGTGTCGCGCTCGACCGGCACCCGGCCGGCCTCCTCGATCAGCCGCCGCAGCTCGGTCAACGCTAGCTCCTGCGGCGAGTCGCTGCCGGCGTCGTGGTAGATCTTTTGGTGGACCACCGTACCGTCGATGTCGTCGGCGCCGAAGCGCAGTGCAATCTGCGCAATTTTTGGTGTCAGCATCTGCCAGTAGGCCTTGATGTGCGCGAAATTATCGAGCACCAGGCGTGACACCGCAATGTTGCGGATATCGAGCATGCCGGTGGTGCGCGGCAGGTGGCGCAAGGCGGTGTTATCAGGATGGAAGGCAAGCGGGATGAACGTCTGGAAGCCGCCGGTGTCATCCTGCAGGGCGCGGAGCTTCAGCAGGTGGTCCACACGGTCTTCGTCGTTCTCCACGTGCCCGTACAGCATGGTGGCGTTGGAGCGCAGACCCATGAGATGCGCGGTTCGCGCGGTTTCTAGCCACTCGTCGCCATCAATCTTGTGATCGCAAATGATGTGGCGCACGCGGTCGGCGAAAATTTCAGCACCGCCGCCGGGCAGGGAATCCAGCCCCGCCTGCTTGAATCGCCGCAGCGTTTCCTCGATTGAAAGCTTCGCGCGCCGGGCCAGGTAAGCAATCTCGACCATGGTGAATGCCTTCAGGTGCACCTGAGGGAAGCGCGCCTTGAGCCCTGAAACCAGGTCGAGAAAATATTCAAGCGGCAGATCGGGATGCAGGCCGCCGACAATGTGGAACTCCGTGACGGCTTCACAGTAACCGGAAGCCGCGGTTGCAAACGCCTCCTCCAGCGCCATGGTGTAAGCGCCCGGCGAATCTTTTTTGCGGCCGAAGGCGCATAGCCGGCAGGCAGCCACGCATACGTTCGTAGGATTGATGTGGCGGTTGACGTTGAAATAGGTGCGGTCGCCATGCAGGCGCTCGCGTACCGCATTCGCGAGCCAGCCGACAGCAAGAATGTCGGGCGAGATACAGCGCCAGCGCATCGTCCCCGTTCAGCCGCTCTCCGGCTTCAACTTTTTTGCGTATTGCAAGCAGCCGCGCGTCGTCGGTTTGAAATTCATGCGCACGGGCGCGGGTTGCCGCTTTTGTGGCCTGTTCCTGCATCGAGAAAAGACGATGATAACAGAGCGCCCGACCGCATTTCCGCTAGCGGCGCAACAGCACGTCAGCGGCAATAAAGACGAAGAGCACTACAGAAATGACGCCGTTCATGGTGAAGAAGGCAGCATTCAGGCGGCTTAGGTCCGTGGCTTTGACCAGCGAGTGCTCCCACGCCAGCAGCGCCGCAACTACCAGCAAGCCGGCCACGGCGATTGCGCCCAGGTGGAACGCAATTACAAGCATGACCAGCAGCGCCAGCATGACCACGTGGAAGGCGCGCGCCACCGCAAAAGCGTTGCGAATGCCGTGCGCCCTCGGCAGTGAGTGCAGGCCGGCGGCACAATCGAACTCGTGGTCCTGGCAGCTATACAGAACGTCAAACCCGGCGACCCAGAACGTGACCGCTGCGGTCAGCAGCAGGATGCGCGGATCCAGAGAGCCACGCACCGCGATCCACGCCGCGGCAGGGGCGATGCCGAGCGCGAAGCCCAGCACCAGGTGCGACCAGCGAGTAAAGCGCTTGGTGTAGGAATAACCCAGGATCACGGCCAGCGCCGCGGGCGAAAGATAAAGCGCCATGCGGTTCAACTGCGCGGCGGCAAAGACAAACAGCGCGCAGAAAAACACCACAAATGCAACGACGAACTGCCGCGAAAGCACGCCGGCCGGCAGCGCCCGCATGCGCGTGCGCGGATTGGCGGCGTCAATAACCTGGTCGGCGAGCCGGTTAAACGCCATGGCGGCCGATCGCGCCGCCACCATCGCCACCACAATCCAGGCAAGCTGGCGTGGCCCGGGCCATCCGCGGGCCGCCAGTATGGCGGCCGAGAGCGCAAACGGCAGCGCGAACACCGAGTGCTCCCACTTGATCATCTCCAGGGTTACGCGCAGGCTTCGGGTGAGGGTCACAGTAAAATTTTACGCGATGCGGTCAGCGTTTTCTGCGCCGAATACGCACGTCGAAGCTGAGCACACCGAACTGATCGCGCACCGCGACAATCGAGACATTGCGGTTTACGTTGTACTCCACCTGGATGACCTGCTGCTGCGCCTGGGCCACGTCCGTGACGTACGTGATAGTCACGTTGTTGGAAACCTGCTGCTCGATGGTGATGCGCGCGCTGGGATTGCCGATGGCTGTCGCGATTTCTGGCGAAATCTTCACCCGGCTGATGCCGAACAGCCGCTGCACCCGGTTGCTCAGGGTGGCATTCAGCGCCTCGCCCAGGATTTGGTTTGAAGCCGTTTCCGTGAAGCTCGGGTTGGCGGAAGCGTTATACGTCTCCGCCTGCTCCACCGCGCTCGGTGAGCAGGTGAATTCCGCCGATGTGGGGCACTGGCGAAATGCCAGCAGCGAAATGATGTCGCTCGAGGGCAGCGGCGGATCGGAGCGATAGGTGGTGTGCAGGTGGTCGAGCGGGCCATCGAGCGACAGGTTGATGTCGTATCCGGCGATTCGCGTGGTGAAGTCCAGGTTCAACACTGGCTCAATCGTGGTGGGATTTACAAACGTGATGTCGCCCCGCTGCACGCGGTAAGTAGTGCCATTGAAGAAAATGTCGCCGCGAACGATGTTCACGCGCCCCAGGATGGTTGGATTGTCGAGCGTGCCGCGAATGCGCAGGTCCATGTCGCCGGCCACCTTGGCCAGCGAAGTGGAAACCTGCAGCGCGGGCGTGGAAACCACGTGAACATCGAGCCGGATGTTGCTGAGCGCGGAATTCACGCCGGCTTCGGCGATGGGCCGTGCGGCGCTGGCGAGATAGCTGGCAAAATCGAATTTCGGACTCATCCCGAAACGCGTCAGCGTCAGGTCGCCGCTCACGAGCGAGTTGTTGGGAGTGCCGGCCCAGCGCAGATCTGCATTCGTAACCGAGCTGACTCCCGGCGGGTAGCGGAGCCGCATGTCCTGCGCCTTCGCCGTAATGGAAAACGAGAGCCCGTTGGCGTACGCAACATATCCGCCGAGCGCCAGCGTGCCGCCGCCTGATTGGCTGGTGAGCTTCTCCACTACCAGGCGGTTCTGGTCGAAGATCAGCGTGCCGTTTACGTCAGAGAGGCCGTTCGGCAAGTCGATGTAGGCGATCTTTGCGTTCTGCACCTCGACGCGGCCGGTGAGCAGGGGGCGGGCAGTGGTCCCCTGCGCGCGCACGTCGAGCGTCATCTTTCCGCCGGAGTTGAAGTTTGGATCGATGGTTTGGACCAGCGCCAGGTCAACCGTGCCTTCCGCGCGCAGATCCATGGGTCGCCCGCTGCCGAGTGCGACCATGCCGCTGCCGGTCAGGTCAGTATTGGGGCCGGCAATGTGAAACTGATCGAGCGTGAGCACTTCATTGGCAATGCCGAAGTGCACGGGGGCAACATTGCGCAGGCTTAACTTTTCGATCGCCACCGAGAACTGCTCGAGCGAAGCATCGACTTTGAGCATGCGCGGGTTCTTCAACGGCCCGTTTACCTGCGCCGTTCCTACGGCGAGCGAATGCCCGGTCAAGCGGCCTCGGAGATAGGCGCTCAGCAGCGGGTCGAAATCCAGGTGCGGGAACTTGATCCCGAGCGTAGCGGGGTAGTCGCCTGCGAGCCGGACCGAGCCATCGATGGTGAGCTGTGCGGTTGCCGCGGTAGTCGCGGCAGTAAGCTGCATCACGCCTTGCTGTGTGACGGCTTTGGCGTTGAGATCGCCAAGCGATTCGCCATTAATGATGAGATTAGTAACATGCGCCGCAGCATTGACCTCAGGCGAGGCGGCGGTGCCGGAGCCTTGTGCCGTAAACGTGAGCGTGCCGGCGACTGTGATGCGCGAATTTTGCAGCTCGGGCAGGCTTGCCAGGTCGATGGCGCCGCTGCGCACATTGAATGTAAATGCGTCGGTCAGCAGATTCAGCGTGGCCAGGCCGGAGATTCGTGTGGCGCCGCGCCCCAGTTCAAGGTTCGTAAACTGCGCTTCGTGCGTGCGGATTGTAAATGAAGCAGAAGCCGTTCCCGGCTGCTTGCCGAGCGGCAGGTTGGTGATGCGAAAGCTCCCGTTGCCGGCGGGGTTCGATGCGGTCCCGCTCAGCCGGACCGAACCGCTCACCAGCCCCGGCGTTGAAAACGGCGTGCCAATCAGCAGCGCCACGCGACGCGCGTCTTCGTTTTGAACCGACGCCTGCAAGTCGATGCGGCTCGAAGGGACCACGTGGCCGCCGCTCAGGGCCGCTGAGCCGCTGAGCGAAATTCGCGCCGCCCCGTTCTGCAGCGTGGCGTTGCGCAGTGCCACGCTTTGCGCCGAGTACTGCAGGTCGGCAACGATGCGGTCCCAGTGGATTCGCTGCACCGCCGCCGGCGTGGGCGGTGCCGAGGCTCGCAACAGGCCTTCCGCCGTGAATTCCGCCAGGTAATCAACGTCGGTAGCGACAACGTGTCCGCTGAGCTGCGGCTCTTCACGCGTGCCGCTCACCTCGCCGGTGAAGTTCAGGTTTCCGTGGATCTCCGCCGGAACTGTGAAGTTGATGCTCAGGTCAGAAAGCGCCGACTGCAATTCGGGAAAGTTCGTGGTTCCGAGCGTCACGTGCAGCGCGGCCCCCGCGCCGCCTATCGATCCGCGGGCCTCCAGGTGCGAGCTTGGCATCGTAAGCTGCAACTGGTCGAAATTGAGCGAGCGCGATGGCTCGTCATACGTGGTGTCCAGGTGAGCCCGCAGCGGCACTTCGCCGGCAGCCACGGTGGCCGGAGGAGCGACGTTGACGGTGAGCTCGGCGACGGCATTCTCAGGGCTGCCCTGCCAGTGCGCCACAACCGCGCCCGAAGCCGCGCCGCGCACCTGGATCTGCAACGCGCGCTGTTTGCCCGGCATCGCTTTTTGCAACTGCTCAATGTCGATTCCGTTGAAATGCAGTTCGGCCGTGCCGCGTTCTTCAACCACGTGCTGGTGCTGACGGCCGCGCCTTACCGACACCGTCTGCGCGCTCGCATTTCCCTCGAAGCTGCCGCCCAGCGCGGTTCCATGAACGTCGGTCAACTGCACCCCGCCGTTCGCAATGCTGAAGTTTGCACGCGCCGCCACGCCGCTCACTTCCGTGGCGCCCGCCCGATAGGCCACGCTATCGGTGGCCATCGTTCCCCGCGCGCGATACTGGCCCGCATAGTAAGTGGCCGTGCCGCGCATTTGTGCCGTGCCCGCACGAACGCCGCTTATGCGCGAAATCGCCGCCAGTTGCACCAGGTCGAGCTTGCCCTCGTAGCTCACGTTGAGATGAGGATCGGAGAAGCCGGTAATCGTCCCGCTTCCGTTCAATTCCGAGCGTCCGCTGGTCACGGTGAACGATCGCAACGCCAACTCGCGGCTGGTGAGGCGAATCTCCGCGCGCAACGATGCGGAGAACGGGCGCAAGTTGACATAGACAAAATCGATCTTGGTAACGTCAACGCTGCCCTCAAAGGCCTGCGCGGGCGCTACGTAGCTGATGCGGGCGCTGACACCTTCGGCATTTCCATCGAGCGGCAGCGCGTCGTTGTTCACGAGCAGCGTGCCATCGTGAAGTTCCGCACGGTCCACTTGCAGGTCAAAGAACGCCTGCACCGGAGAGCCGCCACGGCGGCCGTCCTTTGGAACCGGCGCATTCGTGCTGCCGTCGGGGTTGGTGATCAGGTGCAGGACCGGGTGGGTGGCCTCCACAAACTCCAGGCGCATTTTTCGCCCCAGCACCGAGACAATTCGGGCGCGAACATAAAGCCGGTCAAGGTGAGCGAACGGGACCTCGCCTGCGCCCTCGGTGCCGTGGATCGTCACGTCTTCGAGCACCAGCTCGCGCTTAGAAATGTTCCACTGCACGCCGCCGATGGAGGTGCGCCCACCGGTCGCCTGTTCGATGGCCGCGATCATGCGGCGCCGCACCCAGCCGTGCACGCCGCCGCTGGTAAAGAACCAGGCGGCAAAAATAAACACCGCCAGCAGAAACACGCCCACGGCGAGCTGGCCTTTACGGAGCTGGCGTCGTGGCGTGGTTTGCGTCATGGATGGTTGGGCGCGCCGGGCGCCCGCTGTTCGGGCGCAGCTTGGGGTTCAGGCGTGAACGTTACCCAGGTCCGAACGTTGTTCTGGGCGCGCAGCGCCTGCAACCATGTCGCCATGGCTTTCGTAATGTCGCGCTCGGTCACGATTTGCTCAATTTGCGAGCGCACATCCGAGATCGGCACTTCGCGCGCGCCGCGAGCACGCAATTTCGGCAGGTATTCGTTGCGGTAAAAGTCGTCCACTTCGCCCGGCGCCAGCTTGATCGTGGGCTTGAAGCGCGCTTCAACAAATTGCATTTCGTCAACTTCAGCCCTGACGTATTTGCGCACCAATCCGTCGGTCAGGCCGTAGTGTTCGAGTGTCAGCTTCCAGCCTTGGTCGGATGCGGCATTGAGCGCCTGCGCGATTTCCGCCATGCGCGCCTCGACGGCTGAGTCGCTGGCAGCGAATCCGGCGCGCGTGATCTGCTCGCGCACCAGCATCTGGTTAATGAGGCGATCGAGCGCGATCGCGCGGTCCTGCGCTGAAATCGCCGCCGGGTCTGCTCCCTGCAGCAGCGCAGCCATACGCGCCTGCTCGTCTACGCGGCTCAACAACACCGGCTTGCCGTTCACGCTTGCCACCACTCGATCGAGGATCTGGCCGCTCAGGCAAGCACTGCCGGCGAGCAACGCGAGCACGATGAAGGGAAGCCGGCGTTTCATCAGAATGTTTGCCCCACGCTGAAAAAGAAATTGAAGTGGCTGAGCCGACGGAACGGCGACGGCTGATTTGCCGGGCACACTTCCGTCGGCAGGCAGATCAAATCGCGCTCGGCGTAATAGGGAGGATTGAGCGTGTAAGCCAAATCGAGCCGCACCGGGCCGATGGGCGTTTTGTAACGAAGTCCGAGGCCGACGGCATGCGTCAGGTAGTTGAAGTCGCAGGTGCCGGTTGAGTTCAACTGTGCGGCGGCCACACACTGGGTAAGGTTGGTCTGGTGCCAGCGCCCCAGGCTGGGGAAAATATCGCTGGCATTGGCAAACACGTTGCCGGCATCCTCAAACAGCACCAGGCTCAGATTGTCCTGAATGTAGGGCAGCACCAGCGGCGGCGTTCGCAGCTCGATCATATTGACGAAAAGCCCGGCGCCGCCGATCGGGTCGCCGGAAACCGGGTCCCGCGGCCCGGCCTGGTTGAGCGAATAAGCGCGCAACGAGCTGCTGCCGCCCGCAAAAAATCGTTCCGCCAGCGGAATGATGCTGTTGCATCCGGCGTTGCTGCCGTTGTTGAGCGCGGGATTGCAGGGAGTGGTAGAACTGGCCGGCGGCGCAACATTCAACCCGCTGCCGATCGGCTGCTCCACTCCAATTTGTGTGGAACGCGCCAGCACCCACGAAGAGCCCGCCAGCTTGAATGACACATACGTGGAGTTCTGGATGTAACTGCGCAGGAAATTGGCCTGCGACCCGAAAATGCCTGACGCTACGCCGACGTCGCCGGTGGTGAAGTTGCCGCGCGTGCTCTGCAAATCGCTGTCGCGCTTGTCGCGGATGTAGCCGAAGCTCGGCATACCCACGCGCACCGGCTCTGAGAGCAACGGAATTTCCGTCAAGCTCAGCACCGGGCTGCTGCTGCACTGCGCGCCGGTCGACGTCGTCGTGGTCGTGCAGCCCTCGATTTCGCTGGCTTTCACCAGCCGGTAGGTAAAGCGATAGAGGGTAGTGGTGATGCGGCTCCATCGCTGCTCCACCTGCGCTGAGCCTTCAATGCGCTGTGACTTGAAGGTTGAAATTTCATGTGAATTGTCATAGTAGCCATTGAAAATGAGCTTCAGGTTCTCGCGATCGAGCCAGCGCGGCGCCTGGTAGCTGGCCGAGGCACGCTGCACCAGCTTGCCGTAGCTGGCATTCAGTGTGATGGTGTGGTCGCGCCCGCGAAAGTTGAGGCGGCTCAAATCAAAAGCTACGCGCGGGCCCCAGCCAAGGTTGCTGGTGGCGGCGACCTGCGCTTTGCAACGCAGCACCGTTGGGCTGTTCGAAGGCCCCGGGCAGTTCGTTACGCCAAACCCGGTCTGCACTTCGAAGCCGACGCCGTAGTTGAACGTGTAACGCCGCGCCTCTTCAAACTGGACCAGCAGGTTCTTGTATTGCGCATCGCCCTCGGGGTTCTGCACTGCCATTTTTACCCCGTTGAATATTCCCAGGTCGTACAGGCGCCGCTCGGTCTCAAGCTCGCGCACCTGGCTGAGCGGATCGCCATCCCATAGCCGAAACTCACGTTTCACAACGTTGGGACGCGTAAACTCCAGCCCTGAGATGAGCACTCTATCCACGAAAACCTGCTCGCCTTCATGGATGCGATACGCGACGCTTACGCCCGAAGCCGCTTTTTCATTGGCGACGCTGGCGTCCACCTGAACATCGGGGAAGCCGGCGTTGAAGTAGTAGTTGCTGATGGCGGTACGGTCGCCTGCAACCGCCGCCGGTGAAAACGGCTGCCCCGCCGCCGCATTGATCAGGCTGTTCAATTCGCGGTCAGCCACGTGGGCATTGCCTGAAAAGCTCACCTGATCAACCAGCGTCTGAGCCCCTTCGCTGATCTTGTATTCCACGTGCATGCGCCCAAGCTCGCCGTGGTAGTCGTCCTCCACGTTGTCGGTGACTTTTACGTCTTCGAAGCCGTTGGCGTGGTAGAGCGCCGTAATCGACGCCACGTCGCTGACGACATCTGACTCGCTGTAGCGCCCATGCTGAAGCAATGTGCTTGCAGGCTGAACCAGCAGGCGATCGCGGATTAGGTCGTCGGGAAGAAAATGATTGCCCGAAATGACCACCTCGGTCAGCTTATGTTTTCTTCCCAGGTCCACCTCGTAAACAAAATCGTTGTGGGGCTGGTCAGGATCGCGCTGCTCGCGCCAGTTCACGGTGGCGTCAAAGTAGCCCTGGGTCTGCAGGTAATTGCGAATGTTGCGGCGGCCTTCATTCAGCAGGTCTTCGTCCACGGCGCTTTCTTCGTAAATCGGAACCAGCCGCTTCAGCCGGGCGTTGCTGATTTTCGCGCCTTGCACGCGCACGTGGATCAGGGGCCCGCGAATGATGCGAAAATCCAGGTCCACGGTGTTGCTGTCACCGTGGTACGTGCGGTCGATGAGCGAAACTTGCGCCTCCAGCCGGCGCTGATCGGCATAGTGCTGGCGCAGGCGCTGCAGCGCGCGCGTAATGCGGCTGGCGCCGGCGAAATCGTGCGGATGAATCTTGCCCACGTGCTCAATCTCTGCCGTGGTGTCGCCCGGCGAGCCTTCCACCTTGATGTTTGCAATCCTGGCCTGCGGCCCGGCAACAACGTGAAATGTAATGTCAGCCTGCTGCGTCTCCGGGTGGTCGATTCTCTCCGGCGTGATCTTGAACTTGTAGTAGCCGTTCTCCTGCATCACGTCATGCAGGCGCGAAAGGGCAGTCTGCATCTTGTCGGCCGTCAGCAATTCGCCGAGCTGCAGCTTGCTGCCCTCTACCAAATCGGCTGCACTGGGCGGTCCGGGAGCGCCGGTCACGGTCACGGCGCCCACAAAGTAGTTGTCGCGGCCGGAGAAGATCAGCACAAGCTGCTGATTGGGCAACGGTTCGGCCTTCACTTCCAAGTCGGCGAAGCGGCCGGTTTCGTACAGCCGTTCCAGCGTGTCCCGGACCTTTTCGCGGTCGAACGGCTCCCCTTCTTTCTGCACCAGCAGGCTCTGCAAGAACTCCGGGCGCATGGTTCTGGGGCTTTGCAGCTCGACCCTGGTAACCGTCATGCCCTGGTATCGGGCAAGCGCGTCGAGCGAGATGGGCGGCGCAGCCTGCGGCGCTGTGTCCTGCGCGCGAACGCACAGCGGCGTGAGCAGCAACCCGCAAATCCCGAGCGAACGTGTGATCGTAAAGAAGAGGCGGCGCAAACTCTCCTCAGCAAGAGGCTGGCATGGTGGGCGGCAGCGTGGCCAGTGAAACTCCAGATTGCACGCGGCATTCGCCAGCATGCGCAACAGCCCAACTTATAATACGAGGTCGGCTGCCGTATGCCCATTTCCAATCAG
>JAJPJZ010000223.1 GCA_021323935.1 Terriglobia bacterium
CGCATCGTCACGATCAATCCGCCGCGCGCGCGGCGCCTGCTGCCTGAATATAACGAGACCACCGTATGAAACGAATCATCTTCCTGTTCGCCGTGCTCTCCGCCTGCTCCGCCCCTGCCTGGGCCACCTGGTCGCTCACCCAGGTCAACGGCTCCAGCTCCTGCGGCGCTTCTTCCACCACCTGCACCGTCACCCTCTCTTCAACCGGCGCAGGTCACCTGCTGGTGGCGGCGGTCATCACCTCGAAATCAACCACTGACCCGATCACCGCCGTCACCAGCGCGCTGTGCGCCTCCACCTGGGTTCATTGCCCGAGTTGCTCCGCCGCCTCCAGCGGCCCCGGCAGTGTTGACGCCTATTACTGCCTCAACTCAGCCGCCGGCCAGACCAGCGGCACCTTCACGATCACCTCCTCGACCGGCTCCTCATGGATTGCCGTGATCTTCGAAGCCGCCGCCACCGGCGCCATCGCGCTCGATAGCGGCGCTACTCCCGATGCCACCAAGGTCGATTCCACCAACTGCACTTCGTGTGCCGCCCCGTCGCTCACGCTCTCCGGCAACAACGATTTCATCGTCAGCGTGGCCGGCTGCGGCTCAACCTGCACCGGCGTCAGCGGCGCCGGCTGGACCAACGACCTCTCCAATCCCGATGGCGACGCCATCGCGCATGGCCTCAACGTCACCAGCATGGGCCTCACCTGGACGCAAAGCTCTTCAAGCACGCTGGTCACCACGGCCATCGCCTTCCAGGAAAGCTCGGTTGCTTCCGCCAACACTTCGCCTGCGCGCGTTTATTAATTGCTGCGCACGTTGCCGCGCTGTGATCAATGCGCGCATCCCCGCGTTGTCATCAATGCGCGCCATCGCCGCCGCTGAATGCCGCGCGCAGTGCCGGCTCGCATTTTTATTGTTTCCTTCTGACCTTTGCTTATGCCTCTCACTTCCGCAGCCTCGGTTGATCTTGATCTGCTGCTCGCGCTTGGCCCCGCGCTCGATCGCGCGCCCCACGCTCTTCGCGACCGCACCATCCGCCAATGGCTCATCGAGTCGCTGTTGCGCATCCGCAACAAGCACGGCCAACTCCTGCCGCTCTCACCCAACGCCGCCCAGCTCGCCTATGACGCCCACTGCCGGCGCCGCAACATCATCCTGAAGGCGCGCCAGCTCGGCCTGACCACCTGGATCGCGGCGCGCTATTTCCTCAGCGTCATCACCCATCCCGGCGCCGTGTGCGTGCAGGTGGCGCACGACCAGCGCTCCGCCGAAGAAATCTTCCGCATCGTGCATCGCTTCTTTGAGAATCTTCCGCCGCGCCTGCGCGGTGAAGGCGCGCACGCCGCCCGCGCTCTCGCTCCCGGCGGCATTCCCGGCGCGCTCACGCCTTCGCGCTCCAATGTGCGCCAAATCGTCTTCCCCGCGCTCGATTCCGAATACCGCGTTGAATCCGCCGCCGACCCCAACGCCGGCCGCGGCATCACCATCCACCACCTGCACTGCTCTGAAGTGGCGCGCTGGATGGCCGGCGATGGCGGCGCTGACGTGCTCGCCGCGCTGCGCGCCGCCGTTCCCGTGCATGGAGAAATTGCCCTTGAATCAACCCCCAACGGCGCCGGCGGAATCTTTTACGAAGAGTGGCAGCGTGCCGCCGAGACCGGCTACCAGCGGCACTTTTTCCCCTGGTGGATCGAGCCGGGCTACGTTGCCGCCGGCTCCGCCTCGCTCGCCGCCGGCAACTGCCTCGCGGCCGAGCATGAACGTTCCAACGCGCTGGCCGGGCAACACTCCGTGATTGCCGAGTTCACTGCTGAAGAATCAGCGCTCATGCGCAAGCACAGCCTCACCGCCGCGCAAATCCTGTTCCGCCGCGAGCTGCGCTCCAACTTCCGCTCGCTCGCCGCGCAGGAATTCGCTGAGGATCCCGAGTCCTGCTTCCTCGCCTCCGGCGAATGCGTCTTTGATCTTGAGCTGATCGGTCTCCGCCTGCGCGAGCTGCCTGCGCCCATTGAATCGCGCGACAATGGCCGCCTTCTGATCTGGCTTCCGCCGCGGCCGGCCTGCCCTCCCGCAGCCGCCGCGCCCATGCAGCTCGCCGATTCTGAATTCAAGATTGCCCGCCCCGCCGCCGACGGCCGCGCGCCGGCCGCTTACCTGGTCGCGGTCGATCCCGCCGGCGGCTCGACCGAAGGCGACTACACCTGCGCCCAGGTCATCGAGCTGCGCACCGGCCTGCAGTGCGCCGAGCTGCACGGCCACTTCACGCCCGCCGAAACCGCGCGCCGCGTCGCGCAACTGGCGCGCGAATATGGCCACGCCATGATTGCCGTCGAGCGCAACAACCACGGCCACGCCGTGCTCGCGCACCTCACGTCAACCGAGCGCTATGAAAATGTTTACCTGCGCAACGGCCAGCTCGGCTGGCTGACTTCAGCCGTCACTCGCCCACAGATGATCGAGGCTTTTGCCGCCGCGCTCACCGCCGCGCCCGAGCTGTTCTCCAGCCCGCGCCTGCTGCGCGAATGTCGCAGCTTCGTTCGCCGCTCTGATGGTTCGCCCGCGGCCGCCGCCGGCGCCCACGATGACTGCGTGATGGCCATGGCCATTGCCATGGCGGTGCGCTCCGAATCGCAGTTCGCGCTGCCGCACCGCGCGCCGGTCGAGCCCTGCTTCGCCTCTGCCGCGCTGGCGCGCTAGCCAGGGAAACTGCCGCACACTATCGCTTAACTTGCGCGGCTGCACTCACGCCTCGTGCCCGACAAGCAACGCAACCTTGTTCTTAACTGCCACGTTTGTTGTTTTAACCTTTGACTTTTTACCTTTAACTCTTAACGTGGATTAGCTGGCTACTGGCCACCGGCTAGGCTTCCTGACCACCGCCACTCAACACGTTCGGCGCATGCGCGGAGGCGCGCAGTCTCACCTGATGCGCGCCTCCGATGGCAACCTCTACGTCGTCAAGTTCTCCAATAACCCGCAGCACGTGCGCGTGCTGGCCAATGAATTCATTGTCACGCGCCTGGCCGAACTGGCCAGCCTGCCCGTGCCGCCCATCGAGCTGGTCGAGGTCAGCGAGTGGCTCATCCAGCACACCCCCGACCTTCGCATCCAGCTCGCCGGGACCAGCTTCCCCGTGGCCGCTGGCCTGCAGTTCGGTTCACGCTACGCGCAGCCGCCCTGGGAAGGCCCGGTGCTCGATTGGCTGCCGCAATCCATGCTCGCCCGCGTGCGCAACTTTGAAACCTTCACCGGCATGCTGGCGCTCGATAAGTGGCTCTGCAACGCCGATTCGCGCCAGGCCATCTTCTTTCGCAAGGGACGCGCCCGCAACTACACCGTCAACTTCATCGACCACGGCTACTGCTTCAACGCCGGCGAATGGACCTTCCCCGATTCGCCCCTGCGCGGCGCCTATCCATGGAACGAAGTCTATGCCCGCGTGCACGGATGGGAATCGTTCGAGCCCTGGCTCACGCGCATCGAGCAGATGCCTGACTCCACCATCTCCCGCATTGGCAACGAAGTTCCGCCGGCCTGGTATGAAGCCGACGCCGACGCCCTGGAACAATTGCTCGCAACCATCGGTCGCCGCCGCGGCCGCGTGCGCGAATTGATCTATGATTTCCGGATCAGCTCACGCCATCCGTTCCCGAACTGGCGCGATGGTTAGCTCCGCGCCAACTTTATGAGGTATGCCGCCATGAACACCCGTTGCTTCCCCGGACCTGCCGCCGAATTCCGTACACCTGGATTCCCGGCCGGCAACTTTGTACCTTGGTAATAGTTTTGGCCTGAAACGGAACAGTATTCCCGCTTCGGCACAGCGTAACTCGTGGGTTATGACGAAAGGACACCTGCTCTAATTTGCCGTTTCTGTCCACCGGCGCACCCATTATTCTTTAGCCAAGTCATGTCGGCCGCCGCACAATGCGAGTTTTTCCTGCTGCGCTACGTTCCTGACGCGGTGAAGGGCGAGTTCATCAACCTGGGCGTGGTGCTGGTGCAAAGCAACGGCTCCGGGCCGCTGTTTGCCGACGTTCGCTTCACTTCCGATTGGGAGCGCATTCGCAGCTTCGATCCTTACGCCGACGTGGAAATGCTCAAGTCGCTCGAAGCTGACGTTCGCCGGCGCCTGCGCATTTCGCCGCAGCAGTGGACCGACCTGCGCGGCCAGATTGAGCGCTCCTTCGCCAACGCCGTTCAGCTCGCCGAGCCGCAGGGCTGCCTGTCTGATTCGCCCGCCCAGGCGCTCGATGAAGTGGCGCACACCTATCTTGAAAGCCGGCCGCGCGTGCCCGAAGCGGCGCGACCCGGCGCTCGCCGCGCCGTCCTGGCCTCCATCAAGGACGCGTTCGTTCAGGCCGGCGTGTGGCAGCTCATGGTGCACAACATTGCGGTGCGCGACTACGTCAGCATCTCAGATCCGCTGAAGATTGATTGTGGCTATGAAAATGGCCGCGTGCGCATGTTTCATGCGCTGGCGCTTGAAGAGAGCGCCGCCTCCGCCAAGTCGCTGGCCTTCAGCTTCCCTGAGCTTCGCGCCGCGCTCCAATCGCGGCGCAACAAGCCCGCCGAGCTGACCGCGATCTGCTCTGCCGCCGAAGCTGAAGACGCCGATCATTTCTCCATGGCGGGTGACATTTTGCGCAAGAGCGAAATTCGCCTGGCCACCACCGCCGACCTCGCCATGCTCGCTGCCGAGGCCCGCAAAGACCTTCGCCTCTAACCGCTCTGCGCTCCCAGCCCGCGCAGCCCAAGTTCCTGTTGGGCGCGACCCGCTGCAGCCCTTTGCACGCGCTCGCGCCGTTCGCGCTTCTTGACGTTTAATCCTGGCTCGTAACTGCCGTCCCCCGCTTCGCCATGAAAATTTCATCTTCGCTTCGTAGTCTCGCCCGCCGCCTGGCCGGCTCCGCGCCCGGCAAGCCGTTTGACTTGCCGGCAGGGAATCCGCGCCGCACCGCCGTGCTGCCCTCAATCTTCAACACCTACTCGCCGCGCGCTGACCTGCTGCCCAAGGCCACGCCCGTCAACCTGCGCCGCTTCGCCGAAACTCCGGTCGCGCGCAAGGCAATCAACACCATCAAGGACCGCGTCGCCGGCATGCGCTGGCGCATCCAGCCCAAGAACGGGCGCGCGGTCGGCGCCGACGTCATCAGCCGCGACGCGCGCATCCGCGTCCTGGCCGACAATTTCGATTCGCCCAACGCGCAGGATTCGTTCCGCTCGCTTGCCGAGCAGGTGCTTGAAGATGTGATCGTGGGCGGCTTCGGCGCCATCGAAGTGCAGTTGACCGCCGACCCGGCGCGCCCGCTCGCGCTCTGGCCGGTCGATGGTTCCACCATCCTGGTGCGCAGCGATTGGAATGGCGACCCGAGCGGAATCCGCTACGTGCAAGCGGTCTCGCCTTACGGGCTGCTGCCGGGCGTTTCCGGCTTGTCGCCGGCGCCCGCGGGCCAAGACCGGCGGCACGCATCGGCTCGCGGCGTCGAGCTGCGCGATGACGAGCTCAGCTACATCAGGCTGAACCCGCGCACCCACACGCCCTTCGGGCTCGGCCGCCTTGAAGTCGCATTCGAATCCATCAACGCGTTCCTCAGCGCGCACCGCTACGCCTCGCGGCTGGCTTCAAACTCGGTGGTGCAGTACGCGCTGTGGCTGCAATCGCTCACGCCCGCGCATCACGAGCGCCTCATCCGCTGGTGGCAGGATGAAATCGAAGGCACCGGCCGCGTGCCCATTCTCTCGGTTGAAACCAAGCCTGAAGTGCTGCGCTTCGGCGGCGGCACCGACCAGGACTTGCGCCTCGGCTGGCAGGAGTTCCTGCTGCGCATCATCGCCGACGCCTTCGACCTGCCGCCCATGTACCTCGGGCTCGAGCACGACGTCAATCGCTCCACCGCGTCTGAGTTAAGCGATGAAGCCTTCGCCACCGCCATCGTCCCCACCGCGCGCCTGCTGGCCGAGCACCTCACCCGCGACATCATCGGCAAAAAGCTCGGCTGGGACGACCTGGAGTTCGTCTTCACCGAGCTCGATTCCAAAGATGAAATGCAGGAAGCGCAGATCCAGACCATGCTGCTCGGGGCCGGCGTGCTGACCGTGAACGAAGTGCGCGCCATGCGCGGCCTGCCGCCGCTCTAAGCCCTGAGCGCGCGTTCGCGATTCGTGAGCCGGCATGAAGCGAGTGCGGCATGCCAACGCCGGGTAAGCGCGGCGTGACCACGGCGTCGCGCTCGCTCAACGTGATCAATCATCCACATCGCAGGCCATCAGCGGCTCCAGCTTCCTGCCGTCGCGCAGCAGAATGCCTTGGCCTTCGGCCCACGCTGAATAGTCGAGCTCCGTGCGTCGCGCTGCGCG
>JAJPJZ010000162.1 GCA_021323935.1 Terriglobia bacterium
CCGCCGGAGTGAAATTTCCACACTTCGTCATCTTTGGCGGGCCACAGATGCTCACGCGGCACGAACCGCTCAAGGCTCTCCATGGTTGGAATTGCCGCACCCGGGCTGATTTCGGTAGCAAACCCGAAAGCCCCGCCGCGCTGGGCGTCCTCCAGCCAGTAATTCGGCGGGACGTAATCGTACGGCCCATTCATCTTGACGCCGCTCGGGCCCGAGACTTCGGTCACGCGGTCGGTCGCGGATGAAACCACCGGGTTCGGCCAGTCATATTTCTTCAGCACTTCCAGATATTGCTGCTCGACAGTCGAAGACGGCGGGTTATCGCTGCCGTTCAGCCACACAAACACGCTGGGATGCCGGCGCAGCCGCCGAACCTGGTCGGCCAGCGAAGCCGTCGCGATCTTCCAGGTTTCATCCGTCCACTTGTCCCACTTCTCCCACATGTCACAGCAGCACCAGCCCGCCATGACGAGAATGCCGTAACGGTCGGCCAGGTCAAAGAAATCGTCTGACTCCAGCTTGCCTTCGAGACGAATGGTGTTCAGGCCCAGGTCGCGGGTCATGCGGAACTCGTCTTCCAGGCGCTTGTGATCTTCGCGCAGCAGCAGGTCGGGCGCCCAGCCGCCTCCCCGAATCAGCAACGGCCTGCCGTTGATGTAGAACTGCCGCTGGCCATTGATGAGATCAGACGTGACCTGGCGAATGCCGAACGTGGTCCGCGCTTGCGCCGCCCTTGCCGCGCCCGCTGCCGAAGAAGCCGTTGAAGCGAATTCCAGCGTTGCTTCATAGAGCGGCGAATCGCCCATTTCTGCCGGCCACCAGACGCGCGGATTGTCCACGTTCAGCTCAGGAAACTGGCGCGGCTCAAACAAAATCACCCGCTGCTCATGCGCCGCCAGGCTGATCGGCTGCCGCAGTGAAAGCGGGCTGCCATTCTTGTGCGCAACAGCCGGTTTTCCCTCCGGAGCAAAGCTGCCCACCAGGTCACCTGTAATCGCATGGCCGGTGTTGTTCGTGACCTCCGCTTCGAGCGTGAGATGAGCGGCTGCAAGGTCCGGATCGACTTCGGCCCTGACGTAGAGGTGCGCAATGCTGACCTCGCCATTCGCGGTCAGATAGACGGGGCGCCACACGCCCATGTCCTTATCAGGCGGCGCCGGGGCCCAATCCACCCACGTGAGTGCCAGGTCGTTTTCGGTGGGCGCGAACACCTCCGCCGCCAACACGTTCTCGCCCGCGCCGAGCACCTGCGTAACGTCAAATTCAAACAGCCGCCAGGTGCCGGCCACATCGTTGGAATTGGCAACCTGCTTCCCGTTCAGCCAGATGTTCGCGCGGTAATTGATGCCGTCAAAATGCAGCGCAACATTCCTGCCGTGGAATGCAGCGGGAAGCGTGAACTCGGTGCGGTACCACCACAAGCACCGGTAAGGACTGTCGTCGGGCATCGGCAGGTTTGAGAAGTTCTTGCCGATCGGGTAGGTTTCACCGGCAAGCGATCGCAGCGCCATCCCATATTGCGGGTCAGGGACCAGCTTGTTGGCGAGCTGCGCCGCCACCACCGTGCTGGGAACTGACGTCCTGATCCAGCCCCGGGGCTGAAAGCGCGCCGACGAAATTTCTGCGCCTGTCTTGCCCGCCAGCTTGCAGGATGACTGAATCTCCCACCCGCTGTGAAGCTCATGCCGCACCTGCGCGGTAGCCGCCGCGGCCGTAGCCATCAACACCAGGAATGGAAGCGCCCGTCCGTGTCGCATGCGCTAAAAGGCTATCGGAAGCGGCACGAAAGGCCAACCCCCGCCGCGCTGCCCCAATTCAGCCCAAATCGGCACAAAATACCGCCGCGGAATCGCCGGCATTACCTCCGTTACTTGAGCGGCTACCCGGATGGCCCAACAATGTAACGAAATTTAAAGATGCCATACACGACCGCTGGTCGCTGTGCAGCGCTGATCGGGAGTCAGCCTTGACAGAAGAGCAACAGGCCATTCACGCCGCCCTCGCCGATTACGCGAGCAAGCGGCTCAACGCGTCAACCGATGCAGGCGCTACCGGCGCTCCGCCGAATCCTGCCACATCGCGGCCCACCAGCGAGCTGCAGCTTGATCTCGACCACGTGGAAGGGCGCGACCTGCACCTGTGGTCCATCGCCCTGGTGGTCGCGCTCACGCTGGCCGCCGGCATTTGCGGCCTCCTGCTTCCCAAGCTCATCTGGAACACTGGCGAACTGCGCATCGATTCGCCTTATCTGCCGCAGTTCTTCTTCGGATTTATCGCGCTCATGGTGCTGTTCAATGCTTATGTTTGCGAGCAGCGGAGCCTGTTGAAGCGCGTGCGCAACGAACTCACCCGCCAGCTTTTGCGCGCCAACGCCGCCGAGAGCGTGGCGCAGATCGATCCCCTTACCGAAACCCTGAACCGCCGCTGGATGGAAAGCACGCTGCACCGCGAAATTCGCCGCACTGACCGCCTGCACGGCTCGCTCACCCTCATGATGGTTGATGTGGACGAATTCAAGGCGGTGAACACCCGCTTCGGCCACCTGATGGGAGATCGCCTGCTGCAGGACGTGGCGAGAATCCTCAAAAAGACCTTCCGCGCCTGCGACAGCGTGTTTCGCTACGGCGGCGATGAGTTCCTGGTCATCATGGGCGACACCAATGAGCAGCAGGCGCAGGTGGCGCTCGACCGGCTGCAGCAGAATGTCGATCGCTGGAATGAAGGCATCGGCGTGCCGGGATGGAAGCTCTCACTGAGCGCCGGGTATTTTTCCTACAAGACCGGCATGTGCATGGAAGAGCTCATCTCCACGGCCGACCGGCGTATGTATGACGACAAGAACCTCCGCCGTGCTCAGCGCTACGGCGTCGAACTCGCTGAATCCAAGCCCCACGCCGGCCCCGAGCCGAACCCGATGTCGGGTTCCGGCAGCCGCACCTTGCGGGGCCCGCTTTAACTTTCACCCTGCTGGTAATTTCGATACATTGGAGCGCATAGCGGTCCTGAGGTGATCCAATGCCGCACGCTCCTGTGCCTTCCCCGCCTGACCAGAACATCGATTCCGTTCTGCACGAATTGCGCGTCTTTCCGCCGCCGGCTGAATTCAGCGCGCACGCTCATGTCAACAGCATGGCCCAGTATGAGCGGCTCGCGCATCAGGCTGCTGAAAATCCTGACGAGTTCTGGGGCGCGGTTGCACGCGAGTTGCACTGGTTCAAGCCCTGGCAGCGGGTTCTGGAGTGGAACTGCCCATGGGCAAAGTGGTTTGCCGGCGGCCAAATCAACCTGAGCTACAACTGCCTCGATCGCCACCTCTCCACCTGGCGGCGCAACAAAGCGGCATTCATCTGGGAAGGCGAACCGGGCGAAACCCGCACGCTCACCTACCAGCAGTTGCATCGCGAAGTTTCAAAGTTCGCCAACGTCCTAAAGTCGCTGGGCGTGAACAAGGGCGATCGCGTCGCAATTTACATGGGCATGATTCCTGAGCTGCCGGTTGCGATGCTGGCGTGCTCGCGCATCGGGGCAGTGCACTCGGTCGTCTTCGGCGGCTTCTCGGCGCGCGCCATTGCCGATCGCGTGCAGGATTCCGATGCTGTCGCCGTCATTACGCAAGATGGCCTGTTCCGCCGCGGCAATGAAATCAAGCTCAAAGCCACGGTCGATGAGGCGCTCGGCGAATGCCCCACCGTAAAGCACGTAATCGTCTTTCAGCGCAGCGGCTCGCCCACCAGCATGCATGCCGGCCGCGACCACTGGTGGCACGAGCTGATGCAGGGCGCAAGCGACGATTGCCCCGCCGAACCGCACGACGCGGAGCATCCGTTGTTCATCCTCTACACCTCCGGCACCACCGGGAAGCCCAAGGGCGTGGTGCACACCACCGGCGGCTACTCGGTCGGAACCTACCTGACGACCAAATGGGTCTTTGACCTCAAAGATGACGACACTTACTGGTGCACCGCCGATATCGGCTGGGTGACCGGCCACAGCTACATCTGCTATGGCCCGCTGCAAAATGGCGCAACCGTGGTCATGTATGAAGGTGCTCCCAACTGGCCTAAGCCCGACCGCATCTGGTCCATTGTCGAGCGCCACCACGTCACCATCCTGTACACGGCGCCCACTGCCATTCGCGCATTCATGCGCCTGGGCAACGACTGGCCGCGCAAACATCCCATGAAGACGCTGCGCCTGCTGGGCACAGTCGGCGAGCCCATTAATCCTGAGGCCTGGATGTGGTACCGCGACGAAGTCGGCCGCGGCCGCTGCCCCATTGTCGATACCTGGTGGCAGACCGAAACCGGCATGATCGCCATCACCCCCTTGCCCGGCGCAACCCCCACCAAGCCGGGCTCAGGCACTCGCGCCTTTCCCGGCATCGTTGCTGACGTGGTGAACCGCAATGGCGAGCCAGTTCCGCCCAACACCGGCGGCTACCTGGTCATCAAGCGGCCGTGGCCCTCCATGCTGCGCACCATCTACAAAGACCCCGACCGCTACGTAAAGCAGTATTGGTCAGATATTCCGGGCATGTATTTCACCGGCGATGGCGCGCGCAAAGATGACGACGGCTACTTCTGGATCATGGGCCGGGTTGATGATGTGCTGAACGTCAGCGGACATCGCCTCAGCACAATGGAGGTGGAATCCGCGCTGGTCGCGCACCCCAAGGTCGCCGAGGCTGCCGTCGTGGGCCGCCCCGACGAACTGAAAGGCCAGGCCATTGCTGCCTTCGTCACGCTCAAGGGCCAGCAGGAGCCCACCGAAGCGCTGAAAAAGGAGCTGCGCGACTGGGTTTCAAAAGAAATAGGCGCGCTCGCCAAGCCTGACGATATTCGCTTCAGCGAGGGCCTGCCCAAGACCCGCTCCGGCAAGATCATGCGCCGCCTGCTGCGCGAGCTGGCCTCCACCGGCGACGTGAAAGGCGACGTCACGACGCTCGAAGATTTCTCCGTCATCGCGCGCCTCAGGGAAAGCGAGGAGGCGTAGGCGACCTTTATTCGTCGGCAGCGCCACGTTTAACGTCGCGAAGCGTCGCGTTTATTCGTGGCGGAGCGCCAATGCAGCGTCGCATTCATTCGTGCCGCAGCGCCACCATCGGATCCACGCGCGTTGCCCGTCTCGCCGGAATGTAGCAGGCCGCGAGCGACACCAGCACCACCACCGCCGACATCGCAATCAGCGTGCCGGCGTCAAAGCGGCCGATCCCAAACAGCAGGCTCGCCAGGTACCTGGTGAGCAGTGCGCTGGCTACGATGCCGGCACCGACGCCAATCACCGCCAGCAGCGCTCCATTGCCGAGCACCAGCCCCAGGATGCGCTCGCGCGAAGCGCCCAGCGCCATCCTGACGCCTAGTTCGCGCGTTCGCTGCGTTACGGCGTACGCCATGACGCTGAAAATCCCGATTGCGGCCAGCGCCAGCGCCACGCCCGCAAAAATCCCCAGCAGGATGGTGCGGAAGCGCGGCTGCGAAACTGATTGCGCCACGTTGTCGTCCATGCTGCGTATCTTCACCACCGGCTGGTCAGGATTAATTTCCCGCACCGCATTGCGGAATCCGCCTGCCAGCGTCAGCGGGTCAGCCGCCGTTCTCAGCACAAACGCCAGGCCAAGCACCGGCAGCACTTTATCCGCTTGGCGGTAGGGGACGTAAAACTCCGATTTTGCCTCCGTGCCCAGGGCTTCCTTCACGTCGCCCACAACGCCGACCACTTCCATCCACGGGACATCATTTTCGGGCGTGCCGCCTACCTGCAGGTGCTGGCCAAGGGGCGACTGGTCGGGGAAATATCTTTTCGCCATCTGCGCGTTGATGACCACCACCGGCGGCGCGTCTTCGCGATCGGCTTCCGTGATCCAGCGCCCCTGCAGCAGGGGCATGCGCAGCACCTGCTGATAGCCGGCGCTCACCACGCGATAATTGGCCACGCTGTACTCGCCCACTTTCTTGGGCGGCTTGCCCTGGATGTTGAAATACAGCGCCGAGCCCAGGCCGGTCACCGGCAGCACGTTGGTGGCCCCGGCCGCCTTGACCCCCGGCAGCGACTTGGCGCGCTCCAGAACATTGTCAAAAAAGTTCAGCCGTGCCGTGGCATTGGGATAGGCCGTGGCCGACACCGGTATTTCCGCAATCAGGATGTGATCGGTTTCAAAGCCCGGCGAGACGCTGGAAAGCCGCTCAAAGCTGCGCAGCAGCAGCCCCGCACCCACCAGCAGCAGCATGGCCAGCGCAACCTCGGTAATCACCAGCGCCGAGCGCATGCGGCCATGGGCGCGGCCCACTCCGCCGCGATCGCTTTCGCTCAATGCGTCGCGCAGGCTCAGCCGCCAGCCATGCCGCGCCGGCGCCAGGCCAAACAGTGTTCCGGAGATGATCGCGACCAGCATCGTGAATGCCAGCACCTTCAGATCAACTGACGCGCGGTCGCTTCCCGGCAGGCCCGCTCCCGCCAGCCGCAGCAGCGGAGGCAGCGCCAGAAACGCCATCCCGATGCCGGCGGCCGCGGCGCACAGCGCAAGCACCACGCTTTCCGTGAGCAGTTGCCGAACAATGCGGCCTTGCGTCGCTCCAATGGCTGCGCGCACTGCGATTTCGCGTTGCCGCTGGGCGGCGCGCGCCAGCAGCAGGTTCGCCACGTTGGTGCACGCAATCAGCAGCACAAATCCCACTGCCGCCATCAGCACCAGCAGCGCCGGGCGAACATCCTGGGTGAGCTGATCGTGAATGCGGGTCACGCTCGCGCTCATGCCGGTGTCGTACGTCGGATATTGCTGCGCCAGCCGCCGCGCAATCAGTTTGAGCTCGGCGTCGGCCTGCTGCAGCGTGACGTTCGGCTTCAGCCTCGCCACCGGCAGAATGCCCGGGTGCCAGGCGCGATCGTCAGGAAGCGTGCGCGCCCACGGCTCGAACGGCACAACCACGTCAGGCAATTGCTGCAGGAACTGGTATCGCGGCGGCAGCACGCCCACAATCGAGTAGCTCTTGCTGTCGAGCGTGATCGAGCGCCCAATCACGCCCAGCTCGCCGCCGAACCGGCGCTGCCACAGCGCATGGCTGATCATGGCCACGTTCCCGCCTCCGGCGCTGTCTTCCTCGGCCGTAAATTTGCGCCCGGCTTCAGGCGAGATGCCCAGCGTATCGAACAGCGTTGAAGTGGCCATCTGCGCCGGCAGGCGCTCAGGGTCGCCGGCGCCAGTCATGGTCATGGTGGTGCCGCGCACTGCGGCAATGTTGTCGTAGGAGCGGCTCTGGTCGCGGAAGTCTTTGTAATTTTGATACGAAACCGAAAGCCGCCCCACCCCGGTTTCTTCAAACATCAGCACGATGCGGTCAGGATCGCGGTAACTTTCCGGCCGCAGCAGAACGCCGTTGACCACGCTGAACATCGCCGTATTTGCGCCGATGGCAAGCCCCAGCGTAAGCACCGCAATTGCGGTTACGCCGCCGGCCTTGCGCAATGTTCGCAGCGAATATCGCAAATCCTGCAAGAACGAACCCATGAGCGCTCCTGGAAAGTTAGGGGAAAAGGAAACGGTGCAATTCTAGTTCCCCTGCGAGGCCGATGTAAGCTGCTGAAAACAAGGCCTCTTCTCGCCTATGCCGGGGCCGCTGGCGTCCGCTTTTGGCGGCCTACTGTTCGCTTGCGCCCGCGTGCGGCAATGTTTCGCGCCGCGCTGAAGGCAACCAGCTACTTACCTTGCGCGACTAACCACGACAGCCGAAGTGGTGGCGCGCCGCCTCCGATGTCAGCTCAATTGATTCGCACCGTCCTGATTTCCACACCAGAATATCTTCTGATGTGGGCATTGTGGCTCGCCTTCGTCAGCAACCCGCATCCTTCGGAGATCATTGCCGGCCTGGCCGCGGCGCTGCTCGCCGCCGTCGCCGATGGCGTAGTTAAGGCTCACAACCTGATCCAGTTTGTGCCCCAGCTTTCCTGGATTGCGCTGATTTTCCTTGAGCCCTGGTACGCCATTGAAGGCACCTGGGAAATTTTCCTCGCGCTGGGGAAGCACCTGTTGGGGCGGCCTTCCGAAGCGCAATTCAAGGCCATCCGCTTCGATCCCGGCAGCGATGACCGCGAATCGCAGGCGCGCCGCGCGCTGGCCATCAGCTACTTCACCATTCCTCCGAATTTTGTCGTGCTGGGCATTGACCGCGACCGCAGCCTCATCCTGGTGCACCAGGTTTCGCCCACCGGCGTCCCGCTGATCGCCAAGAAATTGGGGGCGCACGAATGAATGCCTGGTTCTGGTCGGCGGTCGTGCTGCTGTTTGGCCTGGTTCCGTGCGCCGTGGTGGCCTTGCGCGGCAACTCAATCAATCGGCTGCTCGGCCTTGAAATGGGCGCGATGATCATCACGCTCGAAATGGTGCTGCTGAGCGAAGCCTTCAATAACTCAAACTTTCTTGACCTGCCGCTTTGCCTGGCGCTCCTGTCGTTCGGCGGCGGGCTGGTGTTTGTTCGCTTTGTGGAGCGCTGGCTATGAAAGCTCATGCCCAGGAGCAGCCGTGAACATCCCCAATGTTGCGCTTGAAGTCTCGCTGGCCTTGGCCGTCATCATTGCGCTCATCTGCTGCCTGGGCCTCGCCGTAATGCCCGATCCCTACGAGAAAATGCACTACATGGCCACCGTCTCCACCATCTCCGGCTTTTTTGTGCTGGTGGCCGTGGTGATCAAGGAAGGCGCCGGCCAGGCCGCCATCAAGACCTCGCTGATCTTAATTCTGCTGCTCATCATGAATGCTGTGCTCACGCACGCCACCGCGCGAGCGGCCCGGGTTCGGACCTTCGGCACCTGGATCGCAAATCCCAACGGCCCCATTCCGGAGGGCGGGGGCGTGGGCGAAAAGCTGAGCCAACAGGCGCGGGAGCTGAACGAATGCTGATGCTGCAGATGGCAGTTCTGGTCCTGGTTTCAGGCACCGCTCTCGGCGTTGTCTTGACGCGCGATCCGGCGCACCAGGCCATTTCCGTCAGCTTTTACGGAATTTTGCTGGCGCTTACGTTTTTTATCTTCCAGGCCCCCGACGTCGCGCTTTCTCAAATCGTGATTGGGGCAGTCGCGCTGCCGCTCATGATCCTGCTCGC
>JAJPJZ010000315.1 GCA_021323935.1 Terriglobia bacterium
CAAGCCGCCGGCGCCCGGTCGTCCCGCGCACGCCAAGATTTCGAGAACGCCGGCGCCGGCGGTCAGACGGGCGTTGCGATTGCGCCCGGCGCAGTCAGGCGGGAACGAGGTCGGCAAAAATAAACCCGTCGCGCTCGACGACTTCGCCTGTGCGCACCTCGATCGGCCGCGAAAACACCGGCGCATCGTAAACAAAGGTGTGGAATTCGCCATTCTCGCCGCACGGATCGACTTCCGCGGGAAGGTCCTGCAGCAGAGCGAGGTCGTACTCGCGGCCGGCAAAGGCTTTGGCGAGCTTCCCGGGATCGAGGCACGTAATCTTTGCTCTTACGCCCGCCGAGACCATGTCGTGGCCGAGTTGGCGGGTGGGAATGTGCCAGAGCGGAAACAGCGGCTCGAGGCCGGTGCCCTGCAGTTGGCGCACGCGGTAGTCGCGAATATCTTGGAGGAACAGGTCTCCGAAGGCGACGGCAGTGATGGCTTCAGTTCTTGCGCGCTCGCACAAGGCACGCATCTGCTGTTCGTAGTCGGCATTGGAGCACGGCCACGGCAGCTCGACCGCCCACAGCGGCAGACCAGCGCGCGCGGCTTGCGCTTCCACCAGCGACCGCCGCACCGCATGCATGGCGACGCGGTCAGCGGCAGAGTTGAACGTCGTGACCAGCGCAACCACCTGGACATCCGGCTGCCGGCGCAGTAGATGGAGGGTCCAGGCGCTGTCTTTGCCGCTGCTCCATGACAAAAGAACGTTGGTCAAGTTTGACTCACCGTTGCCGCGCGCCAATCGAAAGGCGAATCTCCGCCGCCGGCAAAGCTAGTCCTCAGGCGTGAGCTAGAGATTACTGCAAGACGTTCACTTCGCGGCCGTCAACCCGGAAAAGAGTGATCTGGAGTGGTGGAGCTAGTCGGGCTCGAACCGACGACCTCATCGTTGCGAACGATGCGCTCTCCCAACTGAGCTATAGCCCCACGTCGGCGGGAGTTTCCGAATGCGATTTTAACATGCGCTGCGGCAGCTTCTTGCGGGCCCGGCTGCGCTTCAGTATTGCTTTTGCATCATGCCGCTCACTACGTGCGCTGAGCTCATATCGAGGAACAGTACAGTGTTGGCATCGACCACGTAAAAGTTCACGTTGGCGGTGCTGAACGCGCCTGAGGAGAGGCTGCCGCCGCCGGCGCGGCCGTTGGCGCCCACGGTGAACGAACTGCTCGCATTGTTGATTGCGCTGCCAAGCGTGACGGCGCCGTTATCGTTCACGTCAAGCGTGCCGCCGAAACTGCTTCCCCCCTGCGATATCCACTGGCCGACCATGTCCTCCTCGCCGGGATTGCTAATCAGGTCAATGCCGCGTCCGGTAAGGGCAAAGTGGCCGAGGATGGCGGCGTTGCTGAAGGCGTTGGTTTGCTGCGGGAACGCCGTACCGGAGGCGACAGTGGAGCTGTCAACTTCCAGCAGGTTGAGCGCGCCGCTCGCCTCAGGGTAGAGGATGAACGATCGCGTCGCGCCATTCACCGTGAGCGTCAGCGTAGTCCGGCCCGTGACCGGATCTGACACGACATAGCCGCCGCTCACTCCCGGGTTGTTCTGGGCAGTGCCGTTGGTATTGGTGTCAATTTCGGCGCCGGCGATAGTGCCGCCCGCCAGAGCAAAAACTGTCCCGACACCAAACGGGAACGAAGTGCCGGAAGGCGAAGTGAAGCCGTTCAGCACCGCCGCAAACGATCCACTGAGGCTGGTCGTGGTGTAGGGGCCGGCATTCTGCTTAAACAGGTCGCCAACCGCGGGCGTCGCGTCGAGTTCGATGAGCTTGGAGTGGGTTGCGTCGATCACGTAATAGGCGAAGCTGCGCCCGCCGAAGGTGAATGTGCCGCGTCCGCCGGGGCCGCTCGGCGCGGCCAGCGAACCTGCGGCTCCCGGGCTGCTGGTAACCGAGCCGCCGGCGTTGACGTCAAGCTGTGCGGTGCCGCTGGTTACGGCGCCTGAGCCATCGGTTTGGAAGGCGCCTGCGCCCGCGACTTCGGCGGAAAGATTCGCGCCGTGGTTGGCGAAGCCCAGGGTGTAGTTTCCCGCCGGCGGCAAGGCAAACTGCAATGAGTTCTGTAAATCGATGGTGCCGATCATCGGCGCAACCGCGCTGTCACGCCGCAGCAAATAGCCATGATTGTGGTTGACCATGGCGATCGAGAACGTGCCCAGGTTGGTCGTCAAGGTTCCGCGGCCATCATTCCCGAGCTGGTAGCTGCCGGTTACGGCCGAAGAGCTGGCGCTGCCGCCGCTGTTCAGGTCGGCGCTTCCGTTGCTCAATCCGCCAATTCCATCCATGGAGAAGCTGCCGGCGATGGCTGTGCCGGTGCCGGCCACATCAAATGTGTACTGGCCTGCCAGCGTGCCATTGCCGAATTGCACCGTAATGGAAGCGTTCGCCGACGGCGTGTTGTCGTTGGGGTTGGTATCGGTGGCGGTAAGTGAAACCTGGCCTCCCGGCGGCGGAGACAGCGGCGCGGTATAAACGCCGGTGGTTGCGTTCACGGTTCCGCAAGCGTTGGGCACTGACGATGAGCAGGCGCCGAGCGACCAGGCCACGGTGGTGAGTGGCTTGCCGTTAATGGCTGCACTGAATGTTTGCACGCCGCCGGCCGGAACCGTCGCGCTTGATGGCGAGATATCGATGTGGGTGCTTGGCGGAGGCAGCGTGATCGTAACACTGGCAGTGGCTTTCTTCGAGCTATCCTGCTGCGAGATGGCTTCAATCTCGACCGTGTTGGGGTTGGGAACGGTGTTGGGCGCGCTGTAAAGTCCGGAAGTATTGATGGTGCCGGTGGTCGAGCTCCCACCCGTCACGTTGTTCACCTGATACGTGACAGCCGTGTTGCTGGCGTTGGTCACGGTAGCGGTGAACTGCTCGGTGGTGCCGGTGGTCACGGTCGCCGATGAGGGCACCAGCGTGATGGTCACCGGGTTGCTGGTCGAGGTGTTTGACGACGAGCCGCCGCCGCAGCCGGTAAGAAGCGCGCAAGCGCCGATTGCCAGCAATGCGGCCGCGGCCAAACGTCCGCGGGCCGCCGGCCTCAGGGCAAACCCAGCATTTTCAATCAGCAGAGAAAAAGAAACCGTGGCCACTCGAAGAGAGCTCCTGTGGGGGAAAAGGCCATTCTAACCCAGCAGAAGCGCAGGGCGCGAACCCCGGGCGGCG
>JAJPJZ010000048.1 GCA_021323935.1 Terriglobia bacterium
AACTGAGCCATGCGCTTCACGCACCCGGGTCACCAGGTGCCGCGCAGGAATTCAACCACGGCAGGGCCGCGCGCAATCAGCGCGGAAAGCGAGTGAGTCTGGGAATCATTGGCGGCGGCGAGCGAAAAATCAGGAGCGCGGTCGCCGATATTGAGGGTGCTGCTGTGGTCCACGCCCGGACTGTACCGCGCGGCGCGGCGCTCCGCAATCGCGCAATTTATAATCGGCGATTCACAATTGGCCGGTCAGGCGGACAGGGTCCGGCAGGGCACAAGAGGAAGCACTTATGGTGATTACCGAGACGCGCGCGCGCCAGGTACTGGATTCACGCGGCAACCCGACGGTAGAAGCGGAAGTGTGGCTGGAGAGCGGCGCGGTAGGCCGCGCCATTGTGCCGAGCGGCGCCTCGACGGGCGAGCACGAAGCGGTTGAGCTGCGCGATAACGATGCTCGGCGCTACCAGGGCAAAGGGGTGCTGAAGGCGGTGGAGAACGTCAACCGCGAAATTGCGGAGGCGATCGCCGGCGCAGATGCGGGCGAGCAGCGCGCGCTCGACCAGAAGATGATCGAGCTTGACGGCACGGAGAACAAATCGCGCCTGGGCGCGAACGCCATCCTGGCGGTTTCGATGGCGGCGGCGCGGGCCGCGGCCAGCGAGCTGAAGGTGCCGCTCTATCGCTACCTGGGCGGCGTGAACGCGTGCGTGGTGCCGGTGCCGATGATGAACATCCTGAACGGCGGCGCACATGCAGACAACAATGTTGACTTTCAGGAATTCATGGTCATGCCGGTCGGGGCAGAGTCGTTCTCTGAGGCGCTGCGCTGGGGCGTTGAGGTGTTCCACACGCTGAAGGGCGTGCTCAAGAAGCGCGGCTACAACACCGGGGTTGGTGATGAAGGCGGCTTTGCGCCCTCGGTCAAATCGAATGTGGAGGCTATTGAGCTGGTGATTGAGGCCATTCAGCAGGCCGGCTACGCTCCAGGCGCGCAGATTGCGATTGCGCTCGATCCGGCGTCGAGCGAGCTGTTTGACGGCAAGCAATACGTCTTTAAAAAATCGGATAAATCGGCGCATTCCAGCGAGCAGATGGTGCGCTTCTGGTCAGACTGGGCGCGCAAGTACCCGATTGTGTCGATTGAGGACGGCCTGGCGGAAGACGATTGGGAGGGCTGGGCAATGCTGACCCGGGAGCTGGGGCCGAAGATCCAGCTTGTGGGCGACGACTTGTTCGTGACCAACACTGAGCGGCTGCGGCAGGGAATTGAGCAAGGGGCGGCCAACGCAATCCTGATCAAGCTGAACCAGATCGGCACCGTCACGGAAACGCTGGATTGCATCACGCTGGCGCGGCGCAACGGCTACGATTCGGTGATTTCGCATCGCTCGGGCGAAACCGAAGACACCTTCATTGCCGACCTGGCCGTTGGCACCGGCGCGGGGCAGATCAAGACCGGCTCCGCGTCGCGCACTGACCGCATTGCCAAGTACAACCAGTTGCTTCGGATCGAAGAAGAACTCGGCGCCTCAGCGCGCTTCCTGGGCCTTGACGCCGTCAACTACCATGGCGAGCCGGCGGGAACGGCAGGCGCGGCGCAGTGAAGCGGCTTCACTCGCCCTGGCGCTCGGCCGAGGGGCGTGACCGCGGGAGGCGGCAATCGCGGGCGATGGCGAGGGAATAGGGTTCGCGTTTACCCGTCTCTTTCTCTACCGGTGTGGTGGGGCCCGGTCGCGGCACTGCCGACAATGGAACGACTTCAAACTTGCGCTCGCCCTTTGGCATAGTTGCTCTCCACTCCTGACCCTACGCTGAGTTAGGCGATACGGGGACTTTTTCTTAACCGGGGAGATAGCGGCTGCTCTGGCGCGGGTAAAAGGAAACTTTACGTTTACTCCACGTTTTTTTTGTAGCACGTTATCGATACTTTAGTGTAACGTTAGCGTTACGCTGGCATCGAAACCCCAGGGAGTAAGCGAAATCATCGCTTTTCCTGGCGAGGGCGCCATGAAAACGAAAGAGACCCGAGAGCCTAGCAAGTTCATGACCACGGACCGCTCCAGCGTTCCGACCGGGCGCATCGGCAAGCACAAGGAGATTGTGACGGCGATTTTGAAGGACCTGGAGGGACTGGACGGGGGCAAGTCTCTGAAGATCCCGTTATCGGAGCTGCCGGACACCAAAGTCAACATCCGTTCCGCGCTGAACCGGGCCACGCGCAAGGCCGGCATGGACGTGGAAACGGCCACCGACAGCGAATTCCTGTACGTGTGGAACCGGTAAGAGTAAGTCGGGCGAAAAGGCGCTTGCGCAGGTAAGTTTCGGCTGGAGGCAGAGGCGGGACAATGGCATAATGAGAGCACCCCCCGCTTCCCGGTATCCTTATGGCCTGGTTCGTTTTTTGCAAAGCCTGTGATCTTCGCTTCTCACCGCAGAACCACGCGGTGGAGGCGCCCAACGCCGAAAACGAAATTTCGCTGGTTTGCCCTTACTGCGGCGAGGCAAAGCTGTACAGCGTGCGCGACATCCTGCGCGCTATTGAGGCCACGGTTTAGCGGGCGCTCCCTTTTTCTACACCCTGCATCATGCTGCCGAGTGCGCCGCTTTGTGTTTAAAGTCTGCTGCTTTTGAGTTGAGACCGACAAGGACGAACACCGCACGTGAACTGGCGAATCGGCTGCAAAGGCTGCGACCTGGTGTTCACCATAAAGCCGGCGTCGCTGCCCAAGGAAGGGCAGACGTCCGTTTTCCTGCGCTGCCCTTATTGCAGCTACGCGGCGCGCTATGAAGCCGCTGAAATTGTGCAGCGGAACCAGGCTTCTCCGTCGCGGCCGAACACATCCGAGCCCATTACTGAGACGGCAACAGGGGAATCCCTTATAATCGAGGGTTCAGTTCGGCCAGCAATGACCCAGCTACAGTTCAACGACATCATTCTGCTGATTGAAGACAATGCCGATGATGCACAACTGGTGACTCGCGCCTTTGAACGTGCCGGGCTTGAGAACCCGCTCCGCCGCCTGCGCGACGGGGAAGAAGCCATGGCTTACCTGGCGGGCATCGGGATATATGCTGACCGGCTGCAGCACCCGCTTCCGGCTGTGATCCTGCTCGACCTGAACATGCCCAAGTTCAACGGATACCAGCTCATGGTGTGGCTGCGCACCCAGCCGGAGATCAAGCGCATTCCGGTGGTGGTGCTGACGGAATCGAGCGACGTAAGTTCCATCAACCGCGCCTACGACGCGGGCGCAAACTCATACCTGGTGAAGCCGGGGAACAGCGAAGAGATCAGCCGCGTCGTGCAGTTGCTGCAATCGTATTGGCTGGCGCTGAACGAGCGGCCACGGCTGGTATTTCACGGCAAGGCGGGAGACTGATGACCTCTCGGCGAGCAACCGCAGTGCGGGATTTGGAGCCCATTGACCTCGGGTCGGAGATGGTTTTCCGGCGGCTGGTTGATGCGGTTGAAGATTACGCCATTTTCATGCTCGACCCCCGCGGTTACATACGCTCCTGGAACCCCGGCGCGGAGCGCATCAAGGGTTACAAGGCGGCTGAAATCATCGGCCATCACTTCTCCAAGTTTTATCCCAAGGCCGAGCTTGACGCGGGCAAGCCGGAGCTGGAGCTGCGGACAGCGCTCGAAGCCGGGCACTACCAGGATGAGGGATGGCGCGTCCGTAAGGACGGCAGCCGCTTCTGGGCGAGCGTGGTCATCACTGCGGTGCGCGATGAAGATGGACGGTTGATGGGCTACGGCAAGATCACGCGCGACCTGACCGACCGGCGGCGCGCGGAGCAGCGCTACCGGCTGCTGATTGAAGGCGTCACCGACTACGCCATTTTCTCGCTCGATGCCGACGGCTGCGTGACGAGCTGGAACTCAGGCGCTGAACGCATCAAGCAGTACTCGGCCAACGAAATCATTGGCCAGAGCTTTTCGCGCTT
>JAJPJZ010000066.1 GCA_021323935.1 Terriglobia bacterium
CGCCCCGCGGAAAATCGACCGCCGCAACCCCTGTAGTTACAACTCGCCGCCTGGTCCACGCGCCGCGTGCCTTTTGCCTACGGTTTACTGCTTAGATCTCGCGCCGCCGCCGATAAACCCTTGGGACTGCTGCAATCAGTGCTAAACTTGTGCTTACCTTCTAAGCTGCTGGTATTTCCATGTTCCCCGCGACGTTGCGATTCCGCCTTGCTCTCGGTTGTCTCCTGCTCACCTGTCTTGCTGCCGCCGCATTTGCCGCGGAAAAGAAGCCTGCGGCCACGCTTTCCACGGAAATTGGCCGCATCCTCGATCAGCCCGATATCTCGCGCGGCTTCTGGGGCGTGGAGGTGGTTTCGCTCGCCAACGGCAACCAGCTTTACAGCCTGAACGCCGACAAGCTGTTCACGCCGGCCTCAAACACCAAGCTGTTCACCACCGCCGCTACGCTGGCCATGATTGGCCCCGATTACAAGTTTCGTACCACGGTCGAAACCCTCGGCACCATCGATAAGCACGGCCGCCTGAATGGCGATTTGCTGCTGGTGGGCCGCGGCGATCCCAATATCAGCGGCCGCACCCTGCCGTACAACACCCGCACCGAGCGCAAACAGCCGCCTTTGCAGGTTCTGCAGGAACTCGCCGATGACGTGGTGCAGAAGGGCGTGCGCTTCATCGATGGCGACGTAATCGGCGACGATTCCTACTACGCATTTGAGCGTTATGGCGAAGGCTGGACGCAGGATGACCTGGTGTGGGAGTGGGGCGCGCCGGTTTCAGCGCTCACCATCAACGACAACGTAGTGTTCGTCAGCATTCAGCCCGGCGATCACGCCGGCGACAAGGCTTTCCTCAGCATCGCTCCCTACGCAAGTTATTACCAGGTCGATAATCGCGTCATCACCACGCCCGCAGGTACCGGCCCGCGCCGTCTTTACATCACTCGCCAGCCCGGTGCCAACCAGATCACGTTCTGGGGCAACATTCCGCTTGACGATCAAGGCGCAAGCGAGGCGGTTGCCATTGAGGATCCGGCGAGCTTCGCGG
The DNA here is from genome assembly GCA_021323935.1 of Terriglobia bacterium. GTDB lineage: Bacteria > Acidobacteriota > Terriglobia > Terriglobales > Acidobacteriaceae > JAFAIN01. Next base: position 1,045 of record JAJPJZ010000066.1, read on the forward strand.
CGCAGGTGTTCCGGCAGATGCTTGAGCAGCGCGGCATCACGGTGTACGGCCACACCCGCACTCACCACACCGAGCTTGCGCGCCTCACCACCATTACGGTGAATGCAACTGCGCCCGCCGGGGGCGGTGAACTGACCGCCACTCCGCCCACCGTCCCGCAGCCGCTCGTGCTGGGCAGCTATGAATCGCAGCCGCTCTCGCAGGATATTCGCGTCATCCTGAAGGTCAGCCAGAACCTGCACGCCGAGCTGGCGCTGCGTTTGCTCGGACGCGAAAAAGGTTCAGCCGGCACGATTGAAGCCGGGCTTGAAGTGCTGCACGGGTTCCTGGCGCAGGCCGGCCTGCAGAACGACGAATACGTTTTCTTCGACGGCTCCGGCCTTTCGCGCCAGAACCTGGTGACGCCGCACGCCATCGTCAAGCTGCTCAGCTTTGCCGCGCAGCAGCCCTGGTACACCACCTATCGCGAATCGCTGCCCGTCGCGGGCATTGATGGCTCGCTTGCTGACCGCCTGAAGAACACCCCTGCGCAGGCCAACGTGTTCGCCAAGACGGGTTCGCTCGGCCACGTCAACACGCTCTCAGGCTATGCCCGCACCCGCAAAGGCGACATGGTGGCCTTCTCGATCATGGGCAACAATCACAACCTCTCCACGCCTCGCGCTCTTGAAGCCATTGACCAGATCGTGGAAGCCATTGTGGATTACGCTCCCGCGGCGCAGAACAAGAAATAACTCGCCGCGGCCGACCGCCGCGTTACGCGCTGGCCTGCGTCACCGGGCTCCACTGCTTCACATCGCTTTCAGGTGCGCGCTCCACCTTGCGCCCCAGCGCCTGCTCGGCAAACCGCTCCCACCAGTCGGCCAGCGGGGCATCCTGCGGCATGGGCTCATGTTCCAGGCGCTCGGCAATTCGCCGCGCCAGCGCGTCTGCCTGGCGGAACGCCTCGTTGAAATCGCCATTAAAGAGCTGCTTCAGGTGCCGCTTGCCGATGGCAGCGTGCAGCACCTCGTCAGCCCAGTCGAAATCGTGAAACGTGGTTGAGAGCTTGTCGCCCGAATCGCGCGCAATGCTGTGCTCCCAGCGTTTGCCGCGCTGCGCGCCCATCAGCGATTGCTCAATGGCAAACAGCAGGATGTGCCGCTCCAGCGGCGTGCAGAACTTCGCCAGCTTGTAGCTGAACGTCACGTTGACCGGCAGGCGCGTCCAATCGATGCCGCGCGCCTCCAGGGCAACTTCGCCCAGCAGCGAGTGCCGCGCCTCGTCCCAAAGCTGGCGAAGCATGTCATGATAAAAATTCCACGGCTTGCCCGGCATCTGCGCCAGGATCCCGGCAATCGCCTCCGGAACATCCATTTCGCGCAGGCGCTTGAACAAGAGCGCCAGGTTGCGCTCTTCGATCGGCCGCGATTCGTCGGCGTAAATCACGTCCGCAGGAATGCTCTGGTCAAAAATTCCATGGAACCGCTGATCGCGCCTCGGCTTGAAGTCAAGCTGCAGCGGCTGCGCTGAACGCGGCTGCGGAAGCGCGGTTCCGCCCTTGAGTAATGCGCCGCCAATGCCGCCGGCGGCACCGAGGTACGCGCGCAGATGCTCCGCCCACGCGCCGCTCCTGGCGCGCGCCACGCCCTCCGCCAGCACAGCCCCGAGCGCCGCTTCGCCCCATTCGAGCATCTCCCGTTGTTCTGCGCGAATCAGCTTCAGCGCGCGGCAGCTCGGATGATCAGCAATCGGATTGGTTTCGCCCAGGTAATGATCGATGGCGCTCACGAGTTCCGGCCTGATCACGCCGTAAATCGCGGTAAGCAGCTCCACCGTGCCTTCGGAGTGCACGGCCTCCTCCAGCGCGCGCTCCAGGAAATCGTCAGGCGCGTGGTTCAGCGCCGCTTCAGGCACTCTCAGCTCCGGCACGCGTTTGCGTAGCATGGTGGCGTGTTCCGCGTCGAGCCAGGCGTGCAGCGAAAGCGCCTGCTTCACTTCCCACTCCGGCGTCGCGTTCAGGTGCGCAGTGGCCAGGAACGCAAGCCGCTGCGCAACGTAAGCAAACCGCCGCAGCCTGCGCGCGGCTTCTTCTACGCCAAACCCGGTGCGCTGCGCGTCGCGCGCTGAGCACACGCCGGCATAAGCTGGAATCTTCTTCGCTGCTGATTTCATGGAATCACCAATGTTGTGGGGGCTGTTGCTTTTAGTTTGACCAGCCGCAGCGGCACTGTCAAATCGCGCGGGCGTTCGCGCCGCCCGCATCGAAGCGCACTGCGGCTTCGCAACTCAGGTTGCTTTTAGTCCGGGTCCACGGCGCGATCGAAGTGCATCCACAGCACGCGCGAAACCGTGACCAGCACCGGCACCAGCGGAATGAACAACACTGCCGCAATCACGATATCGCGCTCGACGCTCCACGCAGTCAACATCCACAGCACCAGCGCAAACACGCCAATCACCATCAGCGCCAGCCCGTAGCTGATGTACATTGCGCCCAGGAAGTAGCCCTGTTCGCGCTCATACTTCAGCCCGCATTCCGGGCAGTACGCGAACATCATCGGCAGGCGCCACAGCCACACCCGCTCGTAAATC
>JAJPJZ010000163.1 GCA_021323935.1 Terriglobia bacterium
CGAGCAGCTTTTCAACCACCGGCTGGGCGGCTTTGCAGTGCGGGCATTGCAGGTCGCTGAACTCGACGATCGTGAGCGTGGCGTCAGCCGGGCCCTTCGCCGGCCCCTTTGCCTGCTGGTTCAGCAGATCGCGAACCGGCTTGAATGGGTCGGCGCCAAACGGAACCATGTCACCATTGATGGCAAAACGACCGTCGGGCGTGATGTAGAGCACCAGCGGCTGCTGGCCTTGCGCGGTCGTCACGGTCACGTCGGCTTCCGTGATGCCGCTGGCTTCCGAGGCGGAAATATTTGCCACCTGCCACTTCAAATCAGGGTTCCAGCCGAAGGTGTGACGCATAAACGAATCGACTTCGTCTTTCGTGACCTGCGTGCCACTGGCAGAGCGGGGCATCTGTGCGGCGTCATTGGAGCCAGACCGCGATTGCGCGGCGGCGCGGCCGGGACCAACCAGAACCGTAACTGCAGCGACCAAAACTATGAGGATGAGGATGCGACGTGACATAAATTCCTTCCGTGTTCATCGTACCAGCGTCCTTTCAGGTCAGACCAATGGCACAATATGATCGTGATCTCAACCGAAACAGCTTCCAGCCGGTCGAGCGCCCGTTCGCAGTACATGGAATTTGCCAAGCTGCGCTCCGCGGCGCGCTACAACCTGGCCACCAGCGGCATTGAGAGCTTCCCCATTCGCGAACTGCCCGTTCGCCATGAAGAGCTCGAAATCACAGGGCCCAGCTTTTACGGCTACCAGCCGCTGCAGCAGCGGCTGGCGGAGCACTGCAACGTGGCTGAAAACTGCGTCGCGCCGGCCATAGGGACGTCGCTGGCCAACCACCTCGCGCTGGCCGCGACCACCGACCCGGGCGATGAAATCCTGATTGAGGACCCCACCTACGAGCTGATTACTTCGACCGCCCGCTTCCTGGGGCTGGCGGTGCGCACGTTTGCGCGCCGCTTTGAAGACGGCTACCGCATCGATCCTGATGAAGTTCGCCGCCGCCTCACGCCGCGTACCCGGCTCGTGGTGTTCTGCAATCTCCACAATCCGAGCGGCGTAATGGAAGGCGAGGCGGCGATCTCGGCGGTCGGTGAAATCTGCCGGCAGGCCGGCGTTCGCATGATGGTTGATGAAGTGTACCTGGACGCTGCCTTCGAGCAGAAGCCGCGCTCCGCCTTTCACATTGCTCCTGACGTAGCGATCGTGACCAGCAGCCTGACCAAGGCCTACGGGCTGAGCGGCCTGCGCTGCGGCTGGGTGGTGGGTTTGCCCGAGGTGATTGAGCGCGTCTGGCGCATCAATGATCTTTTTGGCGCCGTACCGCCGCACACGGCAGAGCTGCTGAGCGTGGTGGCGTTCGATCACCTCGACCGGCCGCGCGAGCGCGCGCGCAACATCCTGATGCGCAATCGCCCCGCTCTTGAAGGCTTTTTGCGTTCGCGCGATGACCTGGAAGTCGTTGCGGCGCCGCACGGAACGACTGCTTTTCCCCGGCTCACGCGCGGCTCCGGCGATGAGCTTTTCTCAATTCTGCAGCGGGATTACGAGGCTTCCATTGTGCCGGGGCGCTTTTTCGGCGACCCGCGGCATTTCCGAATCGGCATCGGCGGCGACCCGCAAATGACCGCCGAAGGCCTGCGCCGGCTGGGCCTGGCGCTCGACCAGTTGCGCAAATAAACCGCAACTTGTTGCGCTGCTTCGGGTTGCCATCAACAGAGGTCAATGGAATCCGGCCGCGTCGCAATCGAATCTAATTCCTTAGACCCCACTGCTTCGGAATGCGAGTTTTCATGAGCCGTTTTGCGCCTTTTTTGCGTCTTCCCTTCGTTGTGCTCTCAGCGCTTTTAGTGGCCGCGCCGTCAATCGCGCAGCAGCGCGGTGAGGGCCAGTTAATCACGGCCGCGCCGCAGGGCATTACGCCTGAAGAGATCATCCAGCGCTTTGCCGCCAAGGAAAAGCAGTTCGCGCAGGCGCGCGAACGCTACACCTACAAAGAATCGGTGATCGTGCAGACGCTAGAAGGCGACACCGTCGATGGCGAATATCGCCAGAGCTGGGACATCAACTTCGACGATCAGGGCAATCGCACCACGCAGGTGACTTACGCGCCGATGTCAACCCTGACGCGGGTGCAGATGACGGAAGAGGACCTGCACGACATCCAGAACCTGATGCCCTTTGTGCTGACCACGGACGAAATTCCGGAATACAACATCAACTATGTTGGCCAGCAGCGCGAAGATGAGCTGCAGACCTACGTGTTCGACGTCAGCCCTAAACGTATCGAGAAGAAGAAGCGCTACTTTGAAGGGCGCATCTGGGTTGACAATCACGATTTCCAGATCGTGATGACGCGCGGCAAGTCGGTGCCTGATATCCGCAGCAAGAGCAACGAAAACCTGTTCCCGCGCTTCACCACCTATCGCGAGCAGGTGGATAACGTGTACTGGTTTCCGACCTACACGCGCGCCGATGACGACCTGCATTTCCAATCGGGCGACGTGCACATACGCGTGATCGTTCGCTACACCAACTACAAGCGGTTCGGCTCTGAGAGCCACATCGTGTTCAACGGGCAGACGGTCGAGCCCGGCTCGCAGCCTCCCGCAGGCGCCGAGCGGCCCCAGGGCGGCGGCTCGGCGCAACCCCCCGGCGGCGGCGATCGGCCTTCGCCTTCCGCCGTTCCGCCGCAATCCTGAGCTGACTGGCCGGCAGATTGCCTTTTTCAGCTCCGCGCCCTACTATGCCGCCGTCCGGCCAAGCCTGCCGGGGCCCGCAGAGAATGTGTGTTAACCTGCAACGAAACGCCGTGCTGACTGCAAAGACTTTTCGCGACGCGCAACGCTGCATGGCGGCGGCGTGCCTGTTCGTCATGCTGCTCGCCTCGGCGCTGGAGATGATGCACCTGCACACCTCCGATGCGTCGCCCGCGAATTCGGCGCCCTGCATGCTGTGCGTCTCGGCGCATTCCAGCGCGCCGGCCATGCCGGTGATTGCATTGCCGGTCCTGCTGGTGGTGGAAGATTTGGCTCTGGCCATCCGCCGCCCGGCCGTGTTTGAGGCTTTCCTGCCTTTGCTGTTCACGCGTCCTCCGCCTCCTGCGAACCGCTAATCACACCTGGGGATCAGCAGCTCGTAGCGAGGGAGGAAAGGATGCATTGGTATTCCCTTCCGGTTTTTCTGATTGCGGGCGGGAGCGCTTTGGCACAGGCCAGTAAGCCGCTTCCCTCCCAATCATTGCAGGCCGCAACGCAAGTAAGGGTTGAGGCGCCGCAGCCACAACAGAGCACAGGAGCGCAGGGCGGCAACGCGCAATCGCTGCCGCTGCCCAAGCCGACGCAGGCGCCGTCCGAGAAGCGCGCGGGCGCGCAGATCACGCTGGAACAGGCGATCCAGTTCGCGCTCGACAGCCCGACGATGAAGGCGGCGCGCACCCAGATCCAGCAGAACCAGGCGCAGGAGATTACCGCCAACCTGCGGCCTAACCCGACGTTGAACTGGGATTCGCAATTTATTCCGATCTTCAGCCCCAGCCTGTTTTCTGACCAGACGCTGCAGGACCTGCAGCAGTTCGACGTGGGCGTGGGCTACACCATCGAGCGCGGAAAAAAGCGCCAGCGCCGGCTCGAGGCAGCGCGCGAGGCCACTGCGGTCACCCAGTCGCAGGTCGCCGACGCCGAGCGTACCCTTACCTTCAACGTGGCGCAGCAGTTCATCAATGTGCTGCTGGCGCAGGCCAACGTCGATCTTGCCAAGGCCGACCTGGAGAGCTTTCAGCAGACCGTCAACATCAGCCAGGAGCGCTATCGTGCCGGCGACATCAGCGAAGGCGACCTGCTGAAAATCAAGCTGCAGATGCTGCAGTTTCAGACCGACCTGAGCTCGGCGGAGGTCGCCAAGGTGCAGGCGCTCGCCAGCCTGCGCCAGTTGATCGGCTTTAACTCAGTGCCGCGCGACTATGACGTTGCCGGCCAGCTCAGCTATGAGCCGCTCACCTCTTCGCTCGATGACCTGGAAGCGGCGGCGCTGCGCCAGCGTGCGGACCTGCAGGCGGCGCAAAAAGGCGTCACCGCGGCCCAGGGACAGGTGGCGCTCGCCAAGGCCAATGGAAAGCAGGACCTGGGCACGCAATTCAGTTACTCGCACGTCTCCGGGTTCAGCTCGACGTCGCTGTTTTTTAACATCGGCATACCGATTTTTGATCGCAACCAGGGTGAGGTTGCGCGCACTCGCTTCGCCTACAACCAGGCGCAATTCACCGCGCAGGCCGCCGAGCAGACGGTGCTGACCGATGTAAGCACGGCGTTTGACGCCGCCCAAACCGACGAGCAGATCGTCAAGCTCTACCTTTCCGGCTACTTGAAGCAGGCGCAGGACTCACGCGATATCAGCGAGTATGCCTACCGCGGCGGCGCGGCTACGCTGCTTGACCTTCTTGACGCGGAGCGAAGCTACCGCACAACTCAGCTCAGTTACCGCCAGGCTGTGGCTGCCTACATGCTGGCCATGGAGCAACTGCGTGAGGCCGTCGGAAGCCGGAGGTTGCCATGATGCGCCCACACGCTGCCGCCATCGCCGCTGCCGCCCTGATCTGCCTGGCCGCGTGCTCCAAGGGCAGTTCCGCAGGTTCGCCGCCGGGGCCGGATGCAAATTCCACCGCAGGTGGAAGTGCCAACGAAAACAAGCCGTCGCTGTTCAGCGTTCCCGCCGACCAGATGGCGCACGTTCAAGTCGTCACCATCGCGCCGGAGAAGTGGACACGCATCCTGCGGCTTCCAGGAAACGTCAGCTTCAATGGCTTCCTTACGACGCCGGTGATTACGCAAGTGGGCGGGCCGGTGTCGCGCATCACGGTTTCGCCCGGGCAGGACGTTCAACGCGGCCAGCCCATGCTTTACGTCAGCAGCCCCGATTACTCGCAACTGCGCGCTACCTACCTGAAGGCGCGCGATGCGCATGCGCTGGCGCACAAGAATTACGCGCGCGCGCAAGACTTGTTTGCGCATCACGCCATTGCCGAGCGTGACCTGGAGGCGGCGCAATCGGCCGAAGTACAAGCGGAAGCCGACCTGCAGTCGGCCGAACAATCGCTGCGCGTGCTCGGCATTCCCCGGCCTGACGAGCTGACGCAGCGGCCTTCCTCGGCTGAGGTTCCGCTACTCGCGCCGCTGGCCGGCGAGGTGGTTGAGCGGCTTTGCGCGCCCGGCCAGCTCATCCAGGCCGGAACCACGCAGTGCTTCACCATCTCAAACATGAATACGGTGTGGGTGCTGGCCAACGTTTATGAAGACCAGCTCGCCTATGTTCACGTGGGCGATCCGGTCACGATAACCACGGAAGCCTACCCCGACCAATTCCACGGCCGCATTTCCTACATGGGCGCAGCGCTCGATCCGAATTCGCGCACCCTGCAGGCCCGCATCGATACCACAAACCCTCAGCACAAGCTCAAGAAAGACATGTACGTTACGGCCACCGTGGTCGCCGGCCAGATTTCGAATGCGATTGCGGTGCCTGATTCCTCGGTGCTGCGCGACGCAGAGAACCAGCCTTACGTCTATGTGCTGGCTTCAAAAGACCAGTTCGCGCGCCGGCAGGTCACCATCGCCGACAGCCAGAACGGCAAGACGCGCGTTCTGAGCGGGCTGCAGATGGGCGAGCAGGTCGCGGGCGACGGCAGCCTGTTCCTGCAATTTGAAACTTCGCTGCAACGCTGAGGGGCTGGAGTTGAGGCCGGGCAGCGGACACCATAGAGCTGAGGACATAGAGACGAACCGTTAATGATTCACGCCATTGTCCAATTCGCTTTGAAGCAGCGATTCCTGGTGCTCATGCTCATGGCGCTGCTGATCGTCGCCGGCGTCTATTCGTTTCGCCGCATGCCGGTTGATGCCTATCCCGACCTTTCTCCGCCGATGGTCGAGGTCATTACGCAGTGGCCGGGACACGCGGCCGAGGAAGTGGAGCGGCTCGTAACCTTGCCGCTGGAGGTGGACTTTTCAGGCGCGCCGCAGATGGCGGTCATGCGCTCGATCTCGCTTTACGGCCTCTCGGACGTGATCATGACGTTCGACGACGGAACCGACAATTACTTTGCCCGCAACGTAATCTTCCAGCGCATCGGCGATGCCCAGTTGCCGCAAGGCGTCACGCCCTCAATGGCGCCGCTGTTCAGCCCCAGCGGCCTGGTGTACCGCTACGTGCTGCAAAGCCCGGACCGCAGCCCGCAGGAGCTGAAAACGATTGAAGACTGGGTGCTGGAGCGGCAATACCGCTCGGTTCCCGGCGTAGCCGATGACTCCGGCTTCGGCGGCACTGTAATGCAATACCAGGTACTGCTCGATCCCGCCCGCATTTTTGGCTATCACCTCACGGTGCCGCAGGTGATGCAGGCGCTTACGGCCAACAATGCCAACGCCGGCGGCGGGTTCTATTCGCAAGGCGGGCAGTTCTACTACGTGCGCGGCATTGGTCTGGTGCGCAACACCGATGACATCGGCAACATCATTGTGGCCAGCGTAAACGGCACGCCGGTGCGCGTCCGCGACGTAGGCCAGGTCGCCATCGGCCACGCCCCGCGCCTGGGTGAGTTCGGCTTCCAGACGCGAACGTCTGATCAGCCTGACGCTGTTGAAGGCGTGATCCTGATGCGGCGCGGCGAGCAGACGCAGAACGTGCTTGCCGGCGTAGAGAAGAAAACCGATCAGCTCAACAACGGCATTCTGCCCAAAGACGTCAAGGTGGTGCCTTATTACGATCGCAGCGATCTGGTGCATCTGACCACCGACACGGTCGAAGCCAACCTGCTGCGCGGGATGATCCTGGTGCTGATCGTCCTGATCCTGTTTTTGGTGAGCCTTCGCGCGGCAATCATCGTGGCGCTCACGATTCCGCTGGCGCTGCTGTTTTCCTTTGTGATCCTGCACGCCGAAGGAGTGTCGGCGAACTTGCTCTCGATTGGCGCCATCGATTTCGGAATCATCATCGATGGCACGGTCGTGATGATGGAGAACATTTACCGCGAGCTGGCGCTGCGGCACGGGCAGCAATACAGTTTGACTGACGTGATCGTCACGGCGGCCAAAGACGTGGACCGGCCGATTTTTTATTCGGTCGCTGTCATCATTGCCGGCTACCTGCCGATTTATGCGCTCGGCGGCCCATCGGGCAAGCTGTTCCACCCCATGGCCGACACCATGTCTTTTGCATTGATCGGAGCACTGATCCTGACGCTCACTCTTGTGCCGGTACTGGCTTCCTACTGGTTCAAGAAGGGCGTGAAGGAAGGCGTAAACCGCCCGTTTGAGTGGATCAAGAACCAGTATGCCCGGCAGCTCGATTGGTCGCTGGACCATCCTGCGCTGACTATGGTCATCGCGGTGGCAATCTTTGGGCTGACGTTGCTGCTGGTGCCGTTCATCGGCGGGGAATTCATGCCGCACCTTGATGAAGGCGCGCTGTGGGTGCGTGCCACCATGCCGTACACCATTTCGTTTGAAGAGGCCAGCAGCATCGCGCCGCAGATCCGCAAAATCCTGATCTCCTATCCGCAGGTGACGGAGGTCGGTTCAGAGCTCGGCCGCCCCGACGACGGCACTGATCCGACCGGATTTTTTAACTGCGAGTTTTATGTTGGGCTGAAGCCATACAGTGACGCGACGTGGAAGACCAGCAGCTTCCATACAAAACAGGCGCTGGTTGACGATCTTGCGCGCCGTCTCGGCAGCTTCCCCGGCATTATTTTCAATTACACGCAGCCCGCCGAAGACGCCGTGGATGAAGCCCTCACCGGCCTGAAGAGCTCGCTGGCGGTGAAAATCTATGGCCCTGATCTTCAGGTGCTGCAGGAAAAAGCGCTGCAGATCAAAGAAGTGCTGTCGCACGTTCCCGGCTTTGCAAATTTGACGGTGGTGCGCGAGCTTGGCCAGCCCAGCCTTTTGATTGACGTTGATCGCGAGCGCATTGCGCGCTACGGAATCAACGTGGCCGACGTGGAAGCCGTGATCCAGGCGGCGGTAGGCGGGCAGGCGGCGACGCAAGTGATCCAGGGCGAGAAATTGTTCGACCTGGTGGTGCGCATGCAGCCGCAGTTCCGCTCCAATGCCACCGAGATTGGCAACCTGCTGGTCGGCACACCCAGCGGCCAGCAGATTCCGCTCAACCAGCTCGCCGACATTCATCAGGGCAACGGCGCGTCATTCATCTACCGTGAAAACAACTCGCGCTATATCGGCGTGCAGTACAGCGTCAACGGGCGTGACCTGCAAAGCGCGGTGGATGACGGCCAGGCCGCGGTGCGCAAGCAAGTGGCGATTCCCGGCGGTTACTGGCTGGCGTGGGGCGGCGAATACGACCTGCTGGTGGCGGCCAAGCAGCAGTTGCAGGTCATCGGGCCGCTGGCCCTGCTGCTCATCTTCATGATCCTGTTCGCGCTGTATGGCAACTTCAAGTTTCCCGTCAGTATTGCGATCGGCGTGATCATTACGGAGCCGGTCGGCGCATTGATCGCGCTGAAACTTACGCACACGCCGTTCAGTGTGTCGTCGGTGCTCGGCCTGCTGGCGCTGCTGGGCGTTTCGGTAGAAACCGCCGTCATCCTGGTTTCCTACATCAATAAGCTGCGCCTGGAAGGCATGGACATTAACAGCGCCACGCGCGAAGGGTCGCTGCTGCGGCTGCGGCCCATCATGATGACGGCGCTGGTCGCGTGCCTGGGCCTGTTGCCCGCCGCTACTTCAACGGGAATCGGCTCCGACACGCAAAAGCCATTCGCGATCGTGATCGTCGCCGGCCTGCTTTCGCGATTGCTGCTTGGATTTTTTGTTAATCCCGTGCTCTACAAGCTGGTTGCCCGCGAAGGAGACGTGCTGCAGGTGTAGCGCGCCTTAGGACCTGCGACGCAGCGCAGTGGCCGACTGTCGCATGGCGTTAGCGGCAAGGCGCAGCGGGCGCAGCCATCCGCCGGCGCGGGTTCCCAGCGCGGAATCGCCGAGCAGACGCGCATCGTTGAGCGACGGCTCGAACGCCAGCCGGTACAAACAACGCAGCTTGTCGGCAGCGCGCTCGCGAACGTCAAAATAAAAGCGATGCGCCGCCCATCGATCCTCTTCTGCGCCGCGGCACTCGGGAAACTGCTGCACCACGCGGGCCGCAAGCGTTTTGACGCAAGCATCATGCGCGATGGCAGCGACGATGCCGGCCGGCAGCGGCGTGGAAAAGACTTCATGCGCCAACTGGAGCCCCAGCAGAACCATGCGGCGGGCATGAAGCTCTGAGGCGGTGGCGAGCAGTTGTTCGAGATCGACGCCGCCCTGCGCGATCAGCGCAGCGACGTCAGCAACCAGGCTGAGCCGCTCCCACATGTGCTTTGCCGCATGAATGCACAGCAGCAACGCGTGATCAGAAGCGCAGGGCGCCGGAACCTGAACACCCGCGATTTCGATTGCAGTGGAGCGGCGAAACACGTCGTCGATGCGCAGGTCGATGCCGAAGGAATGCGGTGCAATGTTCCAGTGCAGCTCCAGCGGAACGGATCCGTCGCGGCGGCGATACTGGTAGTGATATCCGGTCGCAAGATAGACACGCTGCTGCTCGGCGGTCAGCCCGGCAAACTGCGGCCACGGCTCGAACTCCAATTTGTCGAGCACGGCTTGCCCGGCTGCAAGGCCTGCAGGCCGAATCAATAAATCGAGATCGCTGAAATCGCGCTTCGCTAAATCACCGTAAGCCGCCATCGCGAGCGCCGGGCCTTTGTAAGCCAGCACCTCAACGCGTGCCTGGCGCAGCCCGCGCAATACGCGCAGCAACTCAGCCGTCAGGAGGAGATCTTGTTGCGCGATGCGCTGCGCGGAGGCGTGAAGCTGTTGGCGCAACGCATCATCGAGATCGCCGGCACGTTCACTCAGCAGCGGCGTCACGCCATGCCATTCCGCCTGCTGCAGCACCGGCGCCCAATCGTCGCGCGCAACTGGCTCACCGCGCAGGGCGCGCAGCAAATTTGCGAATGCGACTTGGCGCGACGAGACCATCCCGAACCTTACTTGGAATATTGCTGCAACACTCGCGACACGAACACTTGCGCCTGCCCATCGTGGCTGAACAACTGCGGAAAGCGCGCTTTAAGCGCCGCTTCAATCGAAGCGAGCGGCTGGCTTTGGCTGCAATGTTCAAGCACCAGGCGGGCCGCTTCTCCGCGCGAATTGAGCTCGGGAACGTGGCCGGGAATGCGCTGGCGCAGCGCCTGCGGCGAGAGCGGCTCTTCAAACATGGTGGATTGCGCAAAGCTGCCGATCTGCTGCTCGCCGCGCCATACTTCGCCGCTCCACGCCCAGGCTGCGTACCAATCGCCCGGCGCAGTCTGGAATTTCAGCTTCACTCGATCGCCGCTGTTCACAGCCACGGGCGCGGCAATAGGCGCAAAGTAACTCGGCCAGACATGCAAGTTACGGCGTGATTCGGGCCCGGAACACACCGTGATGCCTGGCGCAAGCTGGTGACAATACCAGAACGAGAAGCCATGCAACGTTCCCCGGCGCGTAACTTCGAAAGCCGCGTCCGCCACCATTCTTGAACTTTCGGTTCCAAGGTAGTCAACGATGGCGAGCGTGGCGGGCGGGCTGAGCAGTTCGTCGTTGAAAACATGACGGGCAATCGAACTGTTTGCCGCCGGCTTCTCTCCGGCACTGAAGGTGAAGCCGTAGCGCTGCTCTTGCCAGAACTGCACGTGGCGAAAGGCGCTTTCGCTTTCCGCGGGAGCAGCCATGACCGCGCTTGTTTCAGGAACGGTGGCTCCGGTTTTCTTCAGCCAGCGTTGTCGCAGCACCGGCACGAGATCGAGCGCAACCTTCACGCCCTGGTGATGGATCAGCACATCGACCTGCTCCGCAAGTTCGATGTCGAGCGCATCCTGCCGCAACAGCGTGACGCGCTCACCCACCCCGTTGGCGCGAAACACCTCAGCCGCGACTTCAGCAATTGGCCCGAGTTCGACCGCGTAAACCCTCTCCGCGCCGGCACGGCACGCAAACAAGCTATGGATGCCGGTGCCGGTGCCCACATCGAGCACCACCGAGTCCGGCTTGACGTGATGGCGCAGTGCCCGCTCGAATGCGTGCTGGCCTTGGTGGTCCTCCAGCAGCGCCTGGTGAAATTCGAGCAGCTTCATAGGCGGTAGTATGTCACACGGACTTTTGGGCGCCCGTGGCCCGTGCCGCGCCATCCGTGGCTGCCCGCGCGCCGCCAAAGAATTCCCGCAGCCACAATTCAAGGCCCACGACGTTCGCCATGCGGACCATTGGCTCAAGCAACTGGCCGGCGCGCCATTGCGGCATCAGGTAGCCGGCTTCCCGCTCGATGCCCGCGCGATCCAGATAGCCGAGCTCAACTGCCATGCCATTGCGCAGCAACTGCAGCGCCTTTTCTGCGTCGGTCAACACTCCGCGACCCAGGACCGAACCGAACGCCGCCTTTGATGTCCTGTTGCGAATGGCCTCCGGCAAAATGCCGCGCATCGATTCGCGGAACAGCGCGCGGGGCAAGCCGTTGCGGTTCAGCACTTCGCCTGGAACCGACATTACGAACTCGAGGAGGTCGCGATCGAGAAATGGCCGTGCCGGCACAAAGCCGTACCAGCTTGCAATCTTGTACTCGGCCTCGTAGCGCGCACGATAGAACCCATTTAACGCAGCCAGCAAAAGGCTGCGCGCCTGCGGCGTACCTCGCGGCGCAACCGCCGAGGTTTGTCCCAGCGCCCGCTGCTCCGCCAGCTTGCGCATGCGCCCGCTGAACCATGCCGGCCGGCGATGCGGCTCGGCGAGATTCCTTACCCGCCGCAGAATTGGACGCACAGCGCCGGGCACAAGCAGGTTGCGACCCAGCCGCAACGAATCCTGCAGCCAGTCACGCACTGACGTGTCGTTGAAGCTTCGCGCAAAGCCTTCAACGTGCCGCCGCAAACGTGTCCACTGGCCGCTCCAGAACAATTCAAACCAGTAACCGTTGGCGTACGTGAGCTGGTCGCCGAAAAAGCCATCGACCAGCACGTCGGCGCCGCCTTCCAAACAGGCTTCGTAAAGTTCGTGCTGGCCATCGCCGGCGGCGCTGATTGCCGGCGTTTCGCCGGCAGCGACCGTCTGGGCCGCAGTCCGCAGCAGCCCGTAATTGTTGACGTTCACTCGCTCGATTCGGCCGGCGCGTGACTCCAGCGCGGCAAGGAACTGCTGCTCTTCGGTTTCACCGTGGCCATCGAAGATCAGGGAGAGACCAATCACATCGCCCCGCGCTTTCGCGGGCGCCTTCGCGGCGATGCAATAGATGGTGGAAGAATCGAAACCTCCACTGACTGAAATTGCCGACCTGCTCCCCAGGCGTCGCAGTACGGCCTGCTTCATTAGTGGTCTGAGCGCATCGGCATACTGTTCGAAGCTCCCGAGCGTCAGGGTTTCGGGCGCAGCCAGTTCATCGAACTGCCACTCGGCAACTCCGCTCACTGTGAACGTGACTGCCGCACCGGGAAGCACGCGCATCACGCCTTTGAAGCAGGTTTCGCGGTGGTAGCCGGCATCGCCGCCGGCCAGCAGGTCGGCCAGCGCGTCGTCGTTCGGACGAGCCTCCAAAGCGCCATGCGAGAGCAGCGCCTTGATGGTCGTGCCGAATAAAACAACGCCGCCCGCCACTGCGTAGTAAAGCGGGCGAGTGCCCATGACGTCGCGCGCCAGCACAAGCGCGTTTCGCCTTTGATCAAAAATTGCCAATGCGTATTCGCCACGCAGCCCGCGCAGGCATTGCTCGGGGCGTGTTTCCCTGCCCTGGGTTTCGCCGGGTCGAGCCGCCCGGTCGCGTTTGCCACCGCAAACCACAGCCTGCTCGATTGCGTTCGGGCCATCCAGCCGGCCGGCAATGGCAACCACTCTTGCGCCAGGATTGTTGTGGAGATCGCTTTGGCCATGGCACGCCAGGGCGAAGCCGCCCGCAATCACGTGCTGCTGCGCCGCCGCGGTTCGGCTCGTGACCGCCGCCGCCATGCGCTGCAGCGCCTCGGCCGAGGCGCAGCCACCGTCGAACCGGGCGAAGCCTTCAAAATGAATCATTGAAGCTCGGCGAAATCGGCGAGCAGGGCGCGCACCACCTGCGGCAGATAATCGTGGCGCTTCGGATACCGTATGGTGCGCACCGGCACGGCGCTCGAGAGCTCGCGTGCGAATTCGAACTGGCGGCAAAGGCGCCCGCGGTCGGTCACATCGTCGTTGAACGTGCTGGCGATGATGCTCAACATGGCGGCGTGCGAAGAAATTGTTCGGATCCGCATGCCGCAATTCCGTCCGGCGGAGCGCGGCAGGCGGTACATGGCACCCACCCTGAGCGGCCCCGGGTGTGAATTGGCAATCGGCACCAGTTCTTTTTGCGTCGCCGAGTTCATGGCCACGCCGCGCGCGCCGGGCAGCACGGCTTCACGTGAATCGGGCAGCAGCTTCAGGCGCGGAATGCCGGGGTGCAACCAGTAGCCGAGTGCCGGCTTCTGCTGGCGCGTGATCACAAGCACATCATCTGAGAGCAGGCGATGGCCGGCAGCGGTGAAGGCCGCCGCGAGCGTCGATTTCCCGTAGCCTGAATCGCCGAGCAGGACTAATGCCCGGCCGCCGACCTCAACCGCCGTGCCGTGCAGCGGCTCGATGCCGCGCGCCAGCAGGCAATAGGAAATTGCCGAGCTCAGCACATACGCCTGCGGAGGCTCAGGTTCGCTCCGCCAGTTGGTCCAGCGGAGCGTGCGCCCATCGGGCGCGACGTAGATGGCGCACAGGTCGAACACCAGTAATAGCCGCGAGCCATCGGCCATGACGTGCGTCTCAATGTTTGCGGAGTGGGTGAAAAATGACGGATCCGGCAGCGTTTGCCGGAACTCTTCAGGCGGGCAGCATTGCAGTGCGATATCCGCCGGGCCGTTGGCAGTCGTAGCCCGGGCGCCGATGATTGCCTGGTTGCTCTCTAGTTTCAGTCCATAGAGCTCGTAACAGTGGGTTCCCATCAGCTCTGTACGAAACTTCAGCCCGAGCTTACGCCGCCCTCATGTAATGCTGCTGGGCGCGCCGCAATCCGGCATCGAGCATGGGCCGGAGCGCGTTTCTCAGCCATAGCGAGCGCCGCGCAATCCTGGCAATCTGTCGGCCGGTGCAACGGTAGATCATGACGACAAACCTGCCGCGAGGCGAAAAAGCGTAAATATTGACCAGCCACGAGCGCAGCAGTTGCGTGCGCGGATTGGTTTCGCCGTAAACTGCCTCGGCCACCCAGCACATATGGGTTGAGCCGCCGCCGTCAGCCATATTGCCGGTGGCGCCCCGGGTAATGGTCTGCAGGTCTCCGTATGAGACTAACCGCGGCTTCTCGTATTGCGCCTTCTGGCGTGAAGCGCCGGCATCACTCTTTTCCATCTTCGCGTCTCCCGTCGTGAAATGCCCTCGACGTCGCTTTCGGCCGAGCTTGGAACTCTGCGCCGTTACAAGGGTAACACCGTGTAGCTTACGCCAAAATCGCGTCCCTGCATGTTACTTTCGAGTTCCACCCAGGCATGGGCGGCAAGGCCTTGCCCCTCCTGCCGCACGCCGATGCGCAGCCGGTGGGCGTAACCCGCCCGCGACAACAAATAATGCGCCGTCAGGGCCTCGACCAGGCAGGCTCCGCCGGGCACGCGGCGGGAGGCAGCCGCGGCGGCCCCGCAAATATCCTGCTCGCTGTAGCGGCTCGCATTTGGACGCAGGCCTGCGATGAACCGCTGGAGCCGGGGCAACGAAAACAACGTGCTTGCCACCCGCATGGCGCAGGCAATGGCGAATGCTTCCGCCAGCAGCAGCCGGCGAGCCGGCGGCAGGCGCAGGAATTTGTGCAGGCTGCTCATTTCGCGATTTCGATCAGGCCTGCCTCCTCCATGCCGCGCAGCAGCGCTTCCAGATCGCGCGCCGCCTCGGCGCTCTCAACCTCATAGCGCTCGCACAAGTCCTTCTGCAGTGCGGCCACTGACGTCGGCCCTTTTTGCAGCAGCTTCCAGATCTGCGCGCCAATCTTATTCAGGCCGTAATACTGCCCGCGCTGCAACTGGAGCAGCACAGCCTCTTCGCCGACGTCGCAGGAAATCTGCTCGGGCGAAACGCGGACCACGGTTTCAGGTTCGATCTGCACGCGGACGACGCTGCTTGCAAAATTGCAGCAACAGAATACATCGGCAGCCCGCCGGTTACGAAGAGGATCGCAGGCGTGAAAGCTTAAGAGTCGAATTATTGGACGCGTTGCAGGCGCATGACCAGTTTTTGGGCCAGGTTCTCTTCTGATTCCGACCACAGCACCCGCCCGCTGATGCCGCAGTTCTTTTCCACCGCGCTGGTAAATCGGACCAGCTTCTGGACGTTGGCCCGAACCCGCATCTCAGCATCATCAAACTCTTCGTCTTCCACCAGGAAAGGCTCGTCGAGCCCGAGCTTGAGCAGGATGTGGCCATTCTCCTGGTAGTCGCCGTCCTCAAACGCGGTCCCGTTTGCGACAATCTTCACCGCGGTTGGCTGCAGCAGCCACTCGGATTCGGCCGGTCGCGCACGCTCACGCTGCTCACGGCGCTCGCCGGTGAGCAGCTCCGACGTGAGCGGCGTTCCGCCAGCTTCACGCGGAACCCAAAGATCCCACAGCGCCTCAAATTCGTAGGCGTAGTCATCGTGCAGGAATTCGGTGACAAACGCGATGGCGCGTTCCGGCTGCACCGGAAAATCAAAGCTATGCGAATACACCGGCGCCTCGCTCCAGGAGAACGGGTAGGCAGCCGCCGCCGTGATTCCCGGCCGTGCCTGCGAGAACGGAAACTGGCGCAGCACTGAGAGCGTGCGCGGCATCATCTCCGCTTCATTAAAGCTCGGGAACCACAGGCTCAGATTCAGATCGTCAGACATTGCAGAACACTCGGCGGCCGATCACCGCCCGCTGCCCAGCTTGCTGAGGATCCAGATCAGCAGCAAGCCAAGCACAACCAGGCCCAATGCAGTAGGCCAATGAATCGTGAAGTGCATACGTGCAAAACAACAGGCGCCGGAGCCCCGGCGCCAGTTCCCTGTTGCCGGCCGCCAGTCAGCGCGCTTGCTTTTCCATGGCCGGAGCTGCCGGGCGCATTTCTACCACGTTCAGGTGCTTATCGATGGCCTTGGCAATCACGTCTTTGCCCACGTAGCCGACAATCTGCTCCTTCACCTGGCCATTCTTGAACAACAGCAAGGTCGGAATGCCGCGCACGCCGTAGCGCTGCGGAGTGGCGTTGTTCTTGTCCACATCCATCTTGCCGACCTTGAGGCGCCCACGATACTGCGTGGCAATTTCGTCCACTACCGGCGCCAGGGCCCGGCACGGCCCGCACCACGCCGCCCAAAAATCGACCAGGACTGCATCCGGCGATTTCAGGACGTCAGAATCAAAATTGGAATCGGTAAGCTCTACAACTCCCTCGACTGCCATGTCTTATGCCGCTCCTCGTTGGAATATCGCAACCCGACATCGTACCACCAGCAATTTGATGCGGGCGCGGGGGCAAAAGCTCCAGGCGGCTGGATTATGCCTGGCCTGAGCTGGTGCTGACCGGCAGCAATATCGGGACAATAAAGAGCCCAGCGACTTGCATCGCTGGGCCACGAATCAGGCAGCCCTCCCCCAGAACTGCCCAATGCAGGCTAGATAATAGGATGGCTTCAAGCGATATTCAATATTCCATTGGTAACGAATCTGGTAATCCCCGTCGATTACGAGTCAATCTCATTTTTTTCCGCCTGCCGGCCGGATCGGAGAACCGCGATTGCGCAGCCCGGCGTTTCAGCTAAAATTCGCAGCATGAAGTGGGCCTGCATTGCTTTGTGCTGCGTCGCCGCCGCAGCGCACTCCCAGACCAGGGTTGGCGAAGTTACAACCGATCAGGCGTATGGCGACGCCACACTGCGCGCGGCCTCAACTGCCGGCGGCGCAACTGTGATGAGCGGTTCAGCGGTCAGCGCCAGCGGGCGCGCCGCTACGCTGAAACTGGAACGCGGCGGCAATGTGCACATCTGCCCACAAACCACGGTGACCGCCTCAACCTCGGCCAGCGGCCGCGAGCTCATGCTGGCGCTCGATTCCGGAGCCGTTGAGCTCGATTATGACCTTGGCGCCTCTGCCGACAGCCTGATGACGCCCGATCTTCGCTTGAGCATCGCGGGCCCGTCGGCAGTTCATGTCGCGGTTGACGTAGAAAAATCAGGCAATGTGTGCGTCGCCTCGCTTCCGAGCGACAGCGCCGCGCTGGTCGTAACGGAGCTCGCCGGCGAGGGCAGCTACCAGGTCAGGCCGGGGCAGCAGATTACGTTCCTGAAGGGGTCGACTGCGAACGTCTCAACCGAAGCTCGCGGAAGCTGCGGTTGCCCGGCACCATCGCCTGCGCTGCGCGCCGCGGCGCCCGAGGCTGCTCCTGCGCAGCCGCCGGCTCAAGCTGAGACAGCAGCCGCCGCCCCCAGCCATATTGCTGAAGAATTGCCCAATAATCCGTCCTCGGCCGTCGCACAGCGGCCTGCAGCCGACACTGAGGTCGCAACCCACACGGTCGTCGAAATGGACGCGCCCATGATCTACAACGGCGAACGGCCTGAGCCGCCAGGCGAAACCGTGGCCGATCTTAAGCTGTTCCGCTCTGCCGATAGTGTGCTGCTGTTCCCGAGTTTGGTCTTGCCTGCACAGCAGCCGGCGCCGGCGACGGTTGCGCAGCCCGAGGCCGTACGCCGCGATGCGCCGAAACCCGCCCACGGCGTATTCCACCGCTTCGGCGCCTTCCTGGCGGCGCTGTTCCGCTGAACGTGACAAGCTGTTGACAACTGCCCAAGACGCTGGCCGTTAGAATTTTGGTGTTTGGCGACGCAGTAGTCAGGCTCGGTGCGGACTACGCTTAAGCACACCGGGTAACCGGGCGCACCGGTTACGGTGCAAAGCGGCCTGCCGCAGGGGCGCAGAACATTTACGCCGGATTGGGGTTAAACATAGAGAATGCTGGGCGCCGGCGTCGCTCGGCCCCAGTACCTTCGCCTCATCCGATTCGGCTGGCCGGCAGCTACATGTCAGGCTACAATAAGGGGAATATTCCGATGTCAAGTCCCGGTGCTCAACCCGCCCCGAACCCTGCCGGCGGCAACGCAGGATCGGCCCCCGTGCCGCCGTCGAATGTTCTTCCCACGCTTTTTGGCGAAGGCTATGGCACCTATGGCGTGAAGCGCGGCAGCTTTGTAGCTTCCTATGCGCTGGTCACCGCCATGGCGACGCTGATCGCGTTGAGCGGCAAGTTCCTGGTTGACCACAAGGAAGACATCAAGAAAAACCTCAACGTGATGGTCACTGACATCAGCCCCTATATCCTGTCGCCTTCGAAGACGAAGGCGGGCGGCGGCGGTGGCGGCGGCGACCATGACAAAGTTGAGGCCAGCAAGGGCGCATTGCCCAAGTTCGCAAAAGACCAGTTCGCGCCCCCGGTGCGCGTGGTCCGCAATTTGAATCCCGTCCTGCCGGTCGCGCCTACCGTGGTTGTACCTCCGCAGATCAAAATTTCCTCGGCCATGCCGGTGATCGGCGATCCGTTTTCGCACAACGTGAACGGTCCTGATTCCAACGGCACCGGCACGGGCGGCGGCATCGGCTCAGGCTCCGGCGGCGGCGTCGGCTCAGGCAGTGGACCGGGCGTCGGCCCGGGCTACGGCGGCGGCATTGGCGGCGGCATCTACAGCGTCGGCGGCGGCGTGAGCGCGCCCAGGATCGTGTTCCAGCCCGACCCGGAGTACAGCGACGAAGCTCGCAAGGCGAAATACCAGGGCGTAGTTGTGCTGTGGTGCGTGGTGGGCGCCGATGGCCGCGTACGCGATATCCGCGTGCAGCGCTCCCTGGGGATGGGCCTGGACCAGAAGGCCGTGGAGGCCGTTCGCAACTGGAAGTTTGAGCCCGCGCGCAAAGACGGCACGCCTGTGCCGGTACAGGTTTCGGTTGAAGTGAACTTCAGGCTCTACTAAGCGAAATCACATTCGTGAAATGCGAAGCTCATGCGAGCTTCGCATTCTCGTTATGTGGTCCGATCAATCGGCGAATTTCTTGCGCAATGGAGTGATGCGCTCGCGGGCGTCCTTGGCCCACTTTGTTCCGCGCTCGACAACCTCGCCCGCCTGATCGCTCAAGTCATCCAGGCGCTCGCGAGCGTCTTCATACCGGCGGCGGATCGTGCGGCGCATCTGGCGGCCTGATTTGGGCGCCAGCAGCAGCGCGGTGACCGCGCCAATTCCAAGGCCGATAAAAAGAAACGTCAGGGCCGTGCCGATGCTGCTGCCTATGCCGTTGCCCGTTTCGTTATTGCCGTAGCGTTCATAATCGGTCATGCCACACCTTCCTGTCTTGGAACATTAAACCAGATTTCTAAGATGCTGATGCAGTTCCCGGCGCAGGGCCCTTCGTCACATTGCCGGCCAGCTTTCCTGGTTGCATTCGCATCGAACCCTGGCTTGAGATTCAGAGTCACGCTGGTGATTGCGACGCAAGGAGCAAGACGATGAAGGCAATCTACCTGTTGGGGCGCTTCCTGGTGGGCGGGTTCTTCCTCTACAACGGCTTCAACCACTTCCAGCAGCGGAAAGAACTGGCGCAATACGCGGCCGCCAAGGGCGTTGAGCAGCCAGACGCGGCAGTGCTCGGCAGCGGTGCGCTGATGGCGGCAAGCGGCTTGAGCCTGATGCTCGGAATCAAACCTGCACTGGGCGCGCTCGGCGCCGTTACCTTCCTGGCGGCTGTTTCTCCGCAGATGCACGACTTCTGGAACGTCAACGACGTCGGCCAGCGGCAGAACGAGATGATTCACTTTTCGAAGAACATGGCGCTGGCGGCAGCGGTGCTCGCCTTTATCGGCGCCGAAATGGAACGCGATTAGCGCCTACCCAATCGCTGCCCGCGGCTTTTTTGCGGCAATGCGCCTGGCAACTGCAAAATAGGCCACGCGGGCGACGCCTGGTTTTTCAAGACGCCGGAACAGCAGCGAGCGGATGAAGCGCTTCTTAACGCCGCCGGAGATGTACGCCTCGTACAGGTCGGTGCCGAGAATGTCGCCCAGCATGCCGGTAACGAACTCGAAGCGCTCGCCGGTATATTGGCGGCCTTCGACGATGAGCGGCGGCGTCTCCCAATACTTGCGCAGGTTGCGCTGGTAGTCGCGGTGATAAACCAGGAAATCGACCATGCGCATGTAGTCGCGGTAGCTGAGGATTGATTGCTCTTCAATCTTTTCGCGCGGCTCGGAATACAGGATGTAGAGTTCGGATTCGCGCACCGCAGGCCGCGCCGGGTAGAGGACGCGCGCGCCAAAATCGGCAAGCGCAATCTCCAGCACGCGCGCGTAAAACACATCTTCACGGGTGAGCTCGGGCTGCGCCGGATTCGCGCGGTGCTGTGTGAGCACGCCGCGGCAGGCGCAATGCACAAAATGCGCCACCGGCTGGGCGGCGCCCGCCAGGTCCCAGCGCGTCATGTAAACGGTGTTGAGCGGCTGCACGTAAGCCACGCCGCCTCGCGCAATGCTCTGCTCGGCCTGCCGGATTTCAGCCGCGGCCACACGCCGGCGCTCCAGCGTCCGAACCACGGCATCGAGCGAAGGCCGCAGGCAGACCTCAGGCAGTTGATCGACGAGGAAGCGCGGCTGGGTGCCGTTGTGCGGCGAATAAGGATCGATATTAAGCGCGCGGGCGAGCGCGCCTACCAGGTTGTACACGCTGGAGGTGAAGTCAGGCCGCTCGGCCGGCGTGCTCATCCAACGCTCAATACAAAGGCGGTAGCTCTCGTATTTTTCCAGCGGCGTGGAGTTGAAAACGCAAACCACGTCTTCGCCCACGCGAACGGCCTCGACGCAGGGGCGCAGCTCTCCTGACGCGCGCCAGTAAAGTGGGTCGTGGTTTTGCAGGATGGTGAGCACGCGCTCGCTGCGCAGGCAATTGCGCACTTCCTGGGGCAAGTGGCTGGGCGCCAGGTGTGATTCGCCAAACAGCACCACGATTACGGCCTCAGGATTGGCGGCGCGTAGTTCGGCGATTTTGCTGGCGGCGTGCCGGTCGCGCGCGCTGATGCGGCGCAAATCGCCGCGGGGCATGCAGTCAAGGCCACAGATGTTGGCGCCGGCAGCGCGGGCCGCCTGCAGCAGCTCGGCGTATGGCTGCCATTCGTATCCCCAATCCACGTCAAAGCGGATGCGCTCGCGCAACTCGCTGTCACCGATCTCGCCGGCCATCCATTCATCGAGGATGTGCTGATCGCGCGCAAACACCATCTCCAGGCCCAGTACCATCTGCCTGCCGGCTTTCTTCAGGCTAGCCACCAGTTGCGCGGCGTAGCGCTGTGAAGCAGGCAGCGCGTGATAATCGCCCACCAGCAGCACTCCTGCGGCTTCCAGCAGCGCTTCGAGCTGCGGATGCGAGAGCACGGCCTGGTACGAAGGAAATGCCTGGTTGAATTCGCGGACATACTTGCAGCGTCCATTCGGTTCGCAGGCGCGAATTTGCCGCACGACAGCTTCGAGCGCGTGCCGCTGCGCTGCGCTGCGCCGCGCCCTGACGCCCGGCATCCACAGCCGGGGCGGGCGAGCCGGTACTCGAATTGGCGTTTGGGTTGCCATCCACCATCCAACGCGAACGCGCCGAACAGCGCCGCGCCGTCGCAGGCGCGGCCCTCCCTACGTGGTAGCACAGGGGAATTGGGCGGCTGCCATTACGCCCGTAATCTCCACCACTTCCGTAATGTTGGATGCTGAAGGTATTCGGCCGAGAGC
>JAJPJZ010000202.1 GCA_021323935.1 Terriglobia bacterium
ATTGCCAAGGATGAGGCGGGCGGCCGCACGCGATCGATCATCCGGCAGCTCAATCAGGAGCAAAGGGCGGAAGAGCTGGCGCGAATGATGAGCGGCGCCCGGACGACGGAAAGCTCGCTGAAGCACGCCGCGCAAATGCTCAAGGCCAATGCCTGAGGCAGTAGCATCGCGGGTTCAACCCTTGCGGCGAGCGCGTTTATACCGCTCAATGCAAATTCTTGCGCTTTCAAAGACTTGCGTTGACCCTCGGCGCAAGCTGGGCTAATTTTACCGCCAGCGGCCGCCTGATTACATCAACTTTGCAGGCGCTTGGGGGCTAGGCGGCAAGCTATACTGAGTGAAGAATGCATTCGGAACAGAAGACCTTACTTCTGCTTAAGCCCCGCGGCTTTTGTGCCGGCGTGGTGCGGGCAATTGATATCGTTCGTATCGCTCTCGATGCGTTTGGCCCGCCGATCTACGTTCGCAAGGAAATCGTCCATAACCGCTACGTGGTCGAAGAATTGACCGCTAAGGGCGCAATTTTTGTCGATAGCGTTGAGGAAGTGCCGCCCGGCGAGCGCGTCATTTATAGCGCGCATGGGGTTTCGCCCGAGGTGCGCGACGCCAGCCAGAGCCGCAAACTGCGGGTCATCGATGCCACCTGCCCGCTGGTGACCAAGGTGCACGTTGAGGCGGTAAAGTTTGCCCGCGAAGGCTACTCGCTCATCCTGATCGGGCACCGGGATCACGATGAGATTATCGGCACGCTCGGTGAGGCGCCTGACGCCACGCAGGTTGTGGGCTCGGCGAGGGAAGTGGAGCGGCTGACGGTTGCGGACCCCAACCGGGTTGCGTACCTGACGCAGACCACCCTGAGCCTCGACGAAGCGCGCGACATCATCGAGGCGCTGAAGCGCCGTTTCCCGAACATCAAGGGACCGGCGGCGCAGGATATTTGCTACGCCACGGAAAATCGCCAGGTTGCTGTGAAGGAAGTGGCGCATGAGGCCGGCCTGGTGCTGGTGGTAGGTTCGGATAACAGCTCGAATTCCAATCGCCTGGTTGAAGTGTCGCGCAACTTGGGTACGCCTTCTTACCTGATCGAGAACTTCCGCGCGATTCGTCCGGAATGGCTCGGCGGAGTCACCACGATTGCGCTGACCGCGGGCGCCTCAGCGCCGGAATGCCTGGTGGAAGAAGTGATGGAATTTTTGCGCAACCAGGGCTACACCAACGTGCGCGAGCTTGAGGTCATGCCGGAAAACGTGCGCTTCGGCTTGCCTCCGGAGATCGTGGAAGCGATTGCCGCAGCGCCGGCTGCGGCGGAGTAGAGCTGAGCGAATGAGTGACGCCGATCTGAATACCGGGATTCGCGGCGCGGGCGGCTTCAGGGCCGGCGACGCGGAACGCAGCGGCGCGCACTCGGGGCGAAGCGCCTCGCCGGCGCAAATCCTGTTCGGAAAAATTGACGACCTGAAGAGCCGGGTTGCCGTCGCCATTGACGGCGCGCGCAAGTACCTGTTTTCACTGCAGACGGAAGAGGGCTACTGGTGCGGCGAACTCGGCGCCGATATCACCCTGCAGGCCGACTACATCCTGCTGCACACCTTGCTCGGCACGGGTAAGCCTGAACGCCTGCAAAAAGCCGCCAACGACATCATCAATCGCCAGAACGCCGATGGCGGCTGGCCCATTTACGAAGGCGGCCCTTCGAATATCAGCGCGTCGGTGAAGGCCTACTTCGGCCTGAAGCTGGCCGGCTATACGGCCGAGCATCCGGTGCTGCAGGCGGCGCGCGCCAAGATCCTGGAACTTGGCGGCGTCACCCAGGTCAATACCTTCACCAAGCTTTATCTGTGCTTCTTTGGCCAGTTCAGCTACGAAGCAGTGCCGGCGATTCCGCCTGAAATTGTGCTGTTTCCCAACTGGTTCTGGTTCAACTTGTACGAAATTTCGTCGTGGTCGCGGGCGATCCTGGTGCCGCTTTCCATCGCCTATGCCAAGAAGCCATTTAAGAAGTTGCCGCCCGAGATGAGTATTGACGAACTCTACGTGGGCGGCCGCCGCGAAGCTGATCTCTACCTAAAATGGTCAGATAAGATCATCAGTTGGCGCAATTTCTTCCTGGTGCTTGACCGCCTGACGCACTGGTTTGAGCGCGTGCACGTCAGGCCATTGCGCTCGATTGCGCTGCGCGCCGCCGAAGAGTGGATGCTCGAGCGCTTTGAAATGAGCGATGGACTGGGCGCGATTTATCCCGGCATCATGAATTCCATTATCGCGCTGCGCTGTCTCGGTTATTCGCTTGATGACCCGCAGATGATTCGCGCCACCGACGAATTTGAGGCCCTGGGCATCGAAGAGCCCGCCAGCTTCCGCATGCAGCCGTGCAAATGCCCGGTGTGGGACACGGCCTACGCTATGTTCGCCCTGGCCGAGGCCGGCGTTGCCAAAGACGATCCGCGTATGGTGGCTGCTGCCCATTGGATCCTGGAAAAGCAGGTCACGCACAAAGGCGACTGGTCGGTTAAGAATCCGAAGACGCCGCCGGCCGGCTGGTACTTCGAGTACAACAACGAGTTTTATCCCGATGTTGATGATACAGCGATGGTTCTGCTGGCGCTGAGCCGGGTGGAGCATCCCAACCAGCGCTACCAGCATGAATCGTCGTTGCGTGCGCTCGAATGGGTGCTCTCGATGCAGTGCCGCGCCGGCGGTTGGGCGGCGTTCGATAAAGACAACGACAAAATGGTGTTCGAGCACATTCCGTTCGCCGACCACAACGCCATGCTTGATCCGCCGACGGTTGACATCACCGGCCGGGTCTTGGAAATGCTGGCTGCCTATGGGCGAGATCGCAGCGACAAAGTGGTTCGCCGCGCCCTGGAGTTTGTGCGCAAGCAGCAGGAAAGCGACGGATCCTGGTTCGGCCGCTGGGGGGTCAATTACGTTTACGGAACCATGCTGGTGCTGCGGGGCCTTGAGGCCATGGGCGTGGATAATCACGAGCCCTATGTGCAGCAGGCGGCGGAGTGGATCCGCATGATGCAGAACTCCGATGGCGGCTGGGGCGAAACCTGCGGCTCTTACGATGACGCCACTACGAAGGGCGTCGGGCCAAGCACGCCTTCACAAACCGCCTGGGCGGTGCTCGGATTGCTGGCGGCCGGCGATACGCGCAGCGATTCCGTGGCGCGCGGCGTGGTTTACCTGCTGCGCAACCAGCACAAAGATGGCTCCTGGGCCGTGCCGTTTTACACCGGTACCGGATTTCCGCGCGTCTTTTATCTGAAATACTATCTGTACGAAATTTATTTCCCGCTGCTTGCGCTGACCACCTACGCCAAAGCCATGAACGGGAGCAGCGAGAGCTAGACATCATGCCCGTCCCAATCTCTCAGTCGTGGACCGTTGCCAGTTACGTCCTGAAGCAGAAGATCAGGGGGCGTAAGCGCTACCCGCTGGTGCTGATGCTGGAGCCGTTGTTCCGCTGCAACCTGGCGTGCGCCGGCTGCGGCAAGATCCAGTATCCTGCGCACATTCTGAAGACCGACCTGACGCCCGAGGAATGCTTCCGTGCGGTTGAGGAATGCGGCGCGCCGATTGTCAGCATTCCGGGCGGCGAGCCGCTCATGCATCCGCAGATTGCCGAGATCGTGGCCGGGCTGGTGGCGCGGCGCAAATACATTTACCTGTGCACCAACGCGCTGCTCCTGAAGGAAAAGATCGGCCAGTTTACGCCTTCGAAGTACCTGACCTTCAGCGTCCATGTGGACGGCCAGCGCGAGCATCATGATTTTTCCGTGTGCCGCGAGGGCGGCTACGAAATTGCCATTGAAGGCATCAAAGAGGCGCTGCGGCGCGGCTTCCGCGTGACCACCAACACGACGCTGTTCGATGGAGCCGATCCCAACAGCGTTCGCGCCTTCTTCGATGAAATGATGGAACTGGGCATCGAAGGCATGATGCTTTCGCCCGGCTACAGCTATGACAAGGCGCCTGACCAGCAGCACTTCCTGGGCCGGGCGCGCACCCGCCGCCTGTTCCGCGCCATTCTTTCCAACCGCAAGCCGACCTGGCGCTTCAACATGTCGCCGCTGTTCCTTGAGTTCCTGATGGGCAAGCGCACGTACGCCTGCACACCGTGGGGAATGCCGACGTACAACATTTTCGGCTGGCAGAAGCCCTGCTACCTGCTGCAGGATGGATATGCCGAGTCGTTCGCTGAGCTGATGGCGGAAACCGAGTGGCACAATTACGGCACCGAGTCAGGAAACCCCAAGTGCGCTAACTGCATGGTGCACTCCGGCTATGAAGCTTCAGCGGTTGACCACACGTTTAATTCCCTGCGCGGGTTTCTGGCCACGGCGCGCGCCACGCTGTTTTCGCGCTATCGCGATCGATACGGCAAGGCGCTGCTGAATGAGCCGGTGCGGCCGGTGCACGCCTACAATCCGCTCATCCAGATCTCCAACTCCGCCGCCGCGGAGGGTTCACAGTAATGACCGGACGTGCTCCACGCGACGCCGGCACCAAACATCCTGTTGACCCTGACCAGCTTGAAGTCGCAGAAGGCGCGCGACACGAAAAGCTGGAAGGGTGGGTGCCCGAGCTGGCCAGCGACGACGAGTTGCGCCTGGCGCTGGAGCGGGCATTCGATTATCGCGGCGACATCACCATCACCAAGAGGAACGGGCACAAGATTGAAGGCTACATTTTCGATCGGCGCACCGGGCCGACGCTGGCGGAGTCGGTAGTGCGCATCATTCCCAGCAATTCGCGCGACAAGGTTTCGATTCCTTACTCTGACATTGCGGCGCTCGCCTTTACCGGCCGCGACACGGCTGCCGGCAAGAGCTGGGAATCGTGGGTGCGCAAGTACTGGGAAAAGCGCGCCGCCGGTGAAACCGGCATTCAGATCGAGCCGGAGAAGCTGGAATAACCTCAGAGCTGACCAGCGATAAACCAGGAAAGCCGGCGCAAGCGTGGCCGGCGGTTGCTGTTGGGCGCTTGCTTGAATGAAAGCCTTCGTCACAGGCGCGACCGGTTTTGTCGGCACGCACGTAGCCCGCGCGTTGCTGGCCGGCGGCGCCGATTTGCGGCTGCTGCTGCGGCCCACCAGCGACAAGCGCAACCTTGAAGACCTGAACGCCGAGCGGGTGACGGGCGACCTGCTGCAGCCGGAGTCGCTCGCCAAAGCCATGGCCGGATGCGACGCGGTATTTCACGTGGCCGCCGATTACCGCTTGTGGCTGCGTGACCCGGCGCCGATGTACCGCGCCAACGTGGAAGGCACCCGCGCCGTCATCCGGGCGGCGCGCTCGGCGGGC
>JAJPJZ010000056.1 GCA_021323935.1 Terriglobia bacterium
CCAGCGCGAGCACGCTGCGGGCGCGGTCAACGTCAAACAGGGTGACGCGCGAGCCCGAGCGATTGCGGCGCAGGAAGCGGAACACCGCGAATGCCAGCACTGCGGCCATGTAAGCGCGGGCCACGCAAGTTGACCATCCTGAGCCGGCCACGCCGAAGGCAGGCGAGTGCAGCTTCCCAAAAATAAAGATCCAGTTGAACAGCGCGTTGGCCACGTTGGCCGTAATGTAGGCAAACATCACCGGCCTGACCACGTGAACGGCCTGCAGGTAGCGGCGCATGGCGAAGGCAAGCAGCAGCGGCAGCGTGCCCCAATTCAGGGCGCGCAGAAAAGGCGCCATGGCGTCCACAATTACGCTCTGCACGCCGGCTATGCGCATGAGCGGCGGCCACAGCAGCACGATCGCCATCACCATGGGGGAAAGCAAGATGGCGAGCACGATGCCGGTGGCCAGTGACTGCCGCGCGTCATCCAGATCGGTGCGGCCGAAGGCGTGTGACACCAGCGTGTCAAGGCCGAGCAGCAGGCCGTTGGCGAAGATGGCAACCAGGTAGTACAGCGCCGAACCCAGGCTGACGGCGCCGAGCGCAACCGCGCTCTGCGGCAAACGCCCCACCATCAAGGTATCGATGATGCCCATGCTCATCCAGCCCACTTCGGCCAGCACCAGCGGCAACGCCAGTCGCAACGTGGGCCGCAACTCGCGCCGCACGGCCGCGCGAGCGTAGCTCAACGCCGATGGATGGACCGGATGAGAAGGCATTCTGGGCAGCAGATTAGCAGAAGAAATGCGCTGGGAGGCTTGAACGCCAGTGGCGGGCGAAGGCGTATGTGTCTGAAGCAAGAGCTATCCTCCGGTGAGTATGCGCTGCCGAAGGCTGGAGGCTGTGCCGGCCGGAAACTTCCCCCTTGCGCTTCTACAAGTATGCCTGTACGCTCTTGTAGAAGCGAAAGGGACAATGACCCACATCGATTTGCCGCAAGGCACGCTTGACCTCCTGATCCTTCGCGCGGTGTCGCTTGAGCCTCAGCACGGGTGGGCCATCAGCGAGCGCATCCAGCAGGTTTCACGCGACGTGCTGCGCATCCAGCAGGGCTCGCTCTACCCCGCGCTGCACCGGCTGGAGCGCCGCGGCCTGATTCAGGCCAAGTGGGGCACCTCAGAAAACAACCGCCGCGCCAAGTTCTACCAGCTCACGAAAAAAGGCCGGCAGCAGCTCGAAGTGGAGAAGGACGCGTGGCGCAAGCTCACGGCTGCGGTCGCCAACGTCCTGGAAACGGCTTGAGGTTGATGCATGCTGGCTGATCTTCTGTTTCGGCTGCGCTCGTTGTTTCACCGCAACCGGGTTGAATCTGAGCTCGATGACGAGCTGCGCTTCCATTACGAGCGCCAGGCCGAAAAGCACTTCCGCGCAGGGCTCTCAGCCGCTGAAGCCGGCAGGCGTGCCCGGCTTGAAGTCGGCGGCCTGGACCAGCTCAAGGAAGAATGCCGCGAAGCTCGCGGCGTGCACTGGATCGAGAACTTCATTCGCGATCTGCGCTATGGCGTCCGCAAGCTGAAGTCGGCGCCCGGGTTCACCGCTGCCGCCGTGCTCACGCTCTCGCTCGGCATCGGCGCCAACACCGCAATCTTCAGCATGGTCGATTGGATCGCATTACGCCCGTTGCCGGTCGCAGATGCCGGCCGCCTGGTGTACATCACGGCGCAGCACACGACTGGCGGCTACAGCAACGGCTTCTCCTATCCTAACTTTCAGGACATTCGCTCTCAGTCGTCTTCCGTATTTTCCTACGTTGCCGGCGTAGAGCCTTTCCAGATGGATGGCCTGACCGTGAATGGCCAGACGGAGCCGCTCTGGACCAATTACGTGACCGGCGATTTCTTTGAAATGCTGGGAATCCATCCCGTGCTGGGCCGCTTCATTCTTCCCTCCGAAGGCGCCACGCCCGGCTCCGACCCCGTCCTGGTCATCGGCTATGCCTGCTGGAAGTCGCGATTTGGCGGCGATCCCAACGTCATCGGCCGGCAGGTGGCGATCAACGGCCATCCGGTTCGCATCATCGGCGTTGCGCCTAAGGATTTTCACGGCGCGCTGGCCATCCTCGACACGCAAGGTTACCTGCCCATCAGCATGGCAGGGTTCAATCAATCCGGCGACCAGCATCTTTTCAACGATCGCCAGCAGGCCATTGACGTCGTTATTCTCGCGCGGCTGAAAGAAGGCGTTACGCTGGCGCAAGCGCAGCCCGCCCTCGATGTCATTGCCAAACGCCTGGCACAGCAGTATCCGAAAATTGACGAGTGGCGGACGATGCGCGCAGCCAGGCTGACCTCAGCGCCGCCAAGCGCTCAACCCTCGAATCCCTTTGCGATCATTGCCGCTATCTTTCTCTCGCTTGCCGGCCTGGTGCTGCTGCTGGCCTCCGTGAACGTGGCCAACCTGCTGCTGGTTCGCGCCGGCGTGCACGCGCGCGAAATGGCGGTCCGCTCGGCATTGGGTGCCTCGCGCAGCCGCCTTATCTCGCAGGCATTGACGGAGAGCCTGCTGCTCGCTTGCATGGGGTGCGCGGGCGGAATCCTTGTAGGCGCGGCCGCCAGCAGTGCGCTCAACCACATCGATCTTGGCGCAGCCGTGCCGGTGGTGCTCAGCTTCGGCCTCAGCATCCGCGTGTTTGCTTTTTCTGTGACCGCGGCCGTGCTGACCGGAATTGCCGTTGGAATCGTGCCTGCACTGCGCAGCTCACGCATTGGGCTGAATGACGTGCTTCACCAGGGCGGGCGCACCTCAACCGCGCGCACGCAGCGCCTGCGCAGCGTGCTGGTCGTGACCGAAGTGGCCGGCTCGCTGATGCTGCTGATCGTGGCCGGCCTTTGCGTGCGCAGCCTGCAGATGGGCCGCAACCTCGACCTTGGCTTCGATAGCTCGCACCTTCTGGCGGTCACGCTCGATCCTCACCAGGCCGGTTACGATCGCCAAAAAGGAACTGCGTTCTTCGAGCAGCTCGTTTCGCAGGTGCGCAGCATGCCTGGCGTGCAATACGCCAGCGTTGCCGCTTCGCTTCCTATGGGGCTCTCGGATCTTCATCAATATGGCTCGCGGC